>CAZUXO010000034.1:0-3098 GCA_964624325.1 uncultured Dehalococcoidales bacterium | reverse complement strand
TCTTTAGGCGTCAGGCCGGGGGCCACGAAGGCGAAAAGCTGATAGACTAGGAAGGGCATGGCGACGATGACCCCGGACATCAGGCTCACCTTGAAATAGACGCTTACATTTTCGATAAGTTTCAGAACTACCAGGTCGATTTTGCCGGCAGGCAGTATGAGCAGTTCCAGTATCTGGTTGCCGAAAATCATGCCGACCACCAGGCCGAGGGCCACGGAGATAGCGGAATAGAGTATGCGGTTGCGCAGCTCGTTGAGGTGCTCCATAAAAGGAGCGCGGCCTTCAGTGCCCGGCACTCTCAGCGCGTCGTCAACCATTTTGTCCTCGACTTTTGGTGTTCATCTGGCTCATGCTAGTTTACCTCTGCGTCACTGAGAGGCGGGGGAGGGGGAGCGGAAACGAATTCGGGCGCGGATTGCTCGTCCGGAGGAGCGCCCTCAGTCCCTGAACTGACTGCCGCCGAGACCTCTCTAGCGCCCTGTTCCAGTTGAGCGGCGGTGTCATTGACTCCTGCCTCAACCGTCTCGGAGATGGCTTTGGCCTGGGCATCCAGGGTGGCCTTCAGTTCGCCCGCCTGTGTGTTAAGGGTATCGGATATTTCTTTGGCGTTCTGCTCAAGACTGGCGGCAGCATCTTTGGTACCGGCTTCCATGGTCTCGGAGACGGCTTTGGACTGGGCATCGAGGCTGGCCTTGAGGTCGGCCACGTCCTTTTCGAGGGACTTCTTGACCTTGATAAGGTCTTTCTTAAAGTCGGAAGACTTGCCGTCCTCTTCGTCATCCAGGTTGATGGCCTTGGAAATCTGGCCGGTGAGGCCGGTGGTCACTTTCTGGAAGTTGCGCACGAAACGGGCTGTCTTGCGCGCATACGAAGGCAGCTTATCGGGGCCGACCACGAGCAGGGCCACGATGAGTATTATGAGGAGCTCACCCCAGCCGATGTCCATGCCCAGGAAACTCAAGGCTTCATCTCCAGTCTGGATTTAAAATTCGAAACTATCAGGCGGCCTTGCCGGCAGCTTTCTTGGCCTTGCGGCGGGGCTTAGCCTCTTCGACTTCTTCATCGGTGCCGTTCTGGCTCTCGCGGAAGTTGCGCATAGCCTTGCCGACGGAGCCGAAGATCTGAGGCAGCTTACCGGCGCCGAAGATGATGAAGACGATGACGAGTATGAGAACTAGCTCCAGTGGTCCCAGTTTGAAAGGCATCTATTTTCCTCCTTTAAAATTTTGTTATATCGAAAATTGTCTCACTGACTTTACGCCGCATGTACAGGGGCTTCGGCACGCTCGGATTTTACTGCTAATATCGAAGAGGGCATTGTCCTTTCCTCGGTGGACATTGATTTCGCAGAAATGGCGGCAGCGAGCTTGGCGCTACTTGGAGTCTTCCTGATTTTTTTGCGGGGGTGGGTTTCCTCCACTTCGTCCTCCGTATCCTCTGTGGATTTGGATGAACGCTTGAACTCCTTGATGGCTTTGCCTAGGGAGGTGGCGGCTTCAGGCAACTTGCCGACGCCGAATATCATAACGACGATCAACAGTATGACTACCAGTTCCATGGGACCGATTTCGGGCATTTTTACTATCCGTTCTCTTCTGCTGAGCGTTTAATCCGCATTCAGGCGCAAACAAAACAACCCAGATGCCGTTCAGGCACTCTGGGTCTTATCGTCAGCGGGCGTTTCTACGGGTTCTACGGGGGGCGTTTTCTTGACTACCCTGCGTTTTTTGGGTTTGGGGGTTTCTTCCTCTTCTTCGTCATCGTTTGCTTGCGAACTCTTGAAGGCTCGAATAGATTTGCCTATAGCCGAACCGATCTCAGGCAATTTACCGACGCCGAAAATCATGACGACGATGAGAAGAATGATCCCTAATTCCATGGGGCCAAGGTTTTTGAACATTCCGCCGTTCTCCTTTCTTACCGTGATTATCAGATTGATGGCACTGACACCGGGATTCTATATCCCTGAAACCCTAATTAGGTCTGGCGGACGGGTTTTTCGAGCTACCCTTTAACACTGTCAGGCAGTGTTCCTTCCGCGCATTCATTCTGCCGTCACGGTTTGGAGCGTTGAGCGAACTGTCTTTACCTTTTCCCTGTTTGTGGCACCTCCATCAGGTTTATTGCTCTGCTGCCCGGCACTTTGCTTATGCTGTACAACGAATCACATTAGCACTCTTTAACACCTCTGTCAACAACAAGCACAAAAGACGAAGATTTTGCCGGTGGTTGAACATAAGACCTGTACGAGAGTAAGAAAATCTGGTAGGAAGGGGAGCTAGGAGAACCATGACCCGGGAAGGAAATGAATGATACCGATTCCGGCATAGGCCAGCAAGATATACTTGGGGAATTTTCCGACGAAAAGAGCCGGCAGGAATTTGCGCATCGGCATCCTGGCGGCTCCCGCAACGAGACCTCCCACATCGAAGGGAATGACCGGCTGGAAAGCCAGAAATGCGATAGCCCACGCTCCCCAGCGATTGATCCAGCCTTCCACTCGATTGAAGCCGACAAAATCATTGGCGATAGCGATTTTTCTCCCGGCGTAACCCGCGTAATAGCCGCTCAGTTCTCCTAGCGAGCCGCCGAGCGCGGCTGCCAGCGCGGACAACACGGGATTCCAGTTTTGCGCGACGGTTATCATTACCGAAATGGCGATGGGGACAGGGGCTATTACCGTCAGATTGGCTATAAGCGCCACCACGAAGACCACCAGGTAGGCGAGGAAGGCATAATGGTCAAGCGGCAGATGCAGACTGTCGGCAAGCTTTTTAAACAGGTAGGCAAGGAGGAAGCTGACCAGTATCAGAGCTATAAAAGCGGCGGCCAGCTTGAGCCAGCGAGGCCATTCTATTCGACGGATAGAGACGAACCAGGCTGCTGTCAGTGGGTGCAAGCCGCTGGTGCCATCTCTGCGGTTTCTGTCCGTATATGTGAGGGCGTCAACAATGGCCATAACGGCCAATAGATATAACGGTATTATAAGAGCGAAAATTTCCATGCTTTTATTGTTGATTGGCTAAAAGCAGATGATACACTAAAAGGCCGGCTTATCGCAAAAATGTGATGACGTTATGGTGTCAGGGCTGTTTGTT
>CAZUXO010000033.1:0-2596 GCA_964624325.1 uncultured Dehalococcoidales bacterium | reverse complement strand
CAGAAGACGGCATACGAGATCATAGCCGGTGACTGGAGTTCAGACGTGTGCTCTTCCGATCTCCCAGATTGCCTGGTCCATAATAACATACGACAATTCATAACCGGGAGCGTATCTAAAATGTAATAATTCTTTAATTATTAAGCAAGTAATTTTATGATTTTTTCACAAGTGTGAGTATATGATTGAACAATCTCTTTAAAAACGATGATAACCGGGGTTGAGATGATCATCAAAGGTGTACCTACAGGGATTGAGTGTAAACCGTCGCTTGATGAAACCGTCAAGATAATGGATGAGATGGACCATCTCTTATATGAAATGAAAGAGATGATGGCCGTAATCAAGAGAATACCGGGCGAAGAGATCGAAAATCAGGAGTATGGCTCATCAATCGAAGACAGAATTACTTTTCGTCCTCCCGGGAACGTTATACACAGTTCATAATTCCTTACCGGCGAAGTGGCAGGCTGTTATTATCACAAATAAGGTGGAAGACGATGGCTAACTGGAAATTGAAGTGTTGCCCCAGGTGCGGTGGAGATGTCTTTATGGACACGGAAGAAAGCGATTGGTTGGCGCATTGCCTCCAGTGCGGTTTCACCGGTAATAAAAAACCGCAGGCTGAGGCCAAACTGATATTGCCGGTTGGCCGCCCCCTGCGCACGTCCCGGCGTGATCGCGAATTGAAGCAAGCCAGGTCATGCTGAACGTTCGTTCGCTGACTCTTGGCATCGCTCTTGAGGAGTAGCATGAGTAAATCTGGCGGATGGTTCAGAGGAATACTTTTCGCATTTCTTTACGTCGGCGTTCTGTTGCTCAGTTTATTCTATGCCCGTCAAAACACCCAACTCAAAGAGATCCAGTCTCAGATTGCCGCATTAGAAGCCAGATTAAGCACCCAACTAGTCGCCAGCACTAACCCTGTTTCTCAGGCAGTGAATGTCGTGTCGTCTCTGACGCCAGCCATCGTAAGGGTCAATGGTGCCGGACCTGGCTTTTCAGTGTCCGGCTCCGGGACCATTATCGATAAAAGAGGGTACGTTCTCACCAATCAGCATGTTATCGACGGCACAACGTCGTTAACCGTAACAGCTCAAGACCAGCAATATGCCGCTACAATTATTGCCTCTGACAGCACAAAAGACCTTGCTCTACTTAAAATCCTATCCGACCGTACCAATTTTTCTACCGCCGTTCTAGGTGTCCCGTCAGATATTGTTGTTGGGACAGAAGTGCTGGCGCTGGGTTTTCCTCTCGGCAATGATTTCGTGGGATCGGTGACAGTCACAGCCGGCGTGGTTTCTGCGTTGCGCAACATCGGGGGGTTGAACTACGTGCAAAACGATGCCGCCATAAATCGCGGCAACAGCGGCGGTTGCCTGGTCACTTTGACCGGTAAGATGATAGGCGTTCCATCGGCTGGTTATGATGCAGCCGAGGACATCGATTTGATAAACCTTGCCATTCCAATCGATGAAGTAAACGCGTTCCTTAAGAAAAACTTGCCAGCTTAATTATTGGGAGGATTCCGGAAAAGAGACAAACCCGGTAGAATGTTTCTTTGGAGCGGGAGACGGGACTCGAACCCGCGACATTCTGCTTGGGAAGCAGACATTCTACCACTGAATTACTCCCGCTAGTTGCCTGTGCGTAAATTCTACGATACACATGCTAGAAAAGCAAGTTGACAGGCACTTACTTGAAGTATCTCTTAGGGACATTCAACCTTAAGCCTGACTCGGCGATATCTTCAAAGTCTTAACTCAGATGTTGCAGTTAACGCACACAAAATATTCAGCCTGCTGGATAATTTAGAAAACTTGCCTAAAAAGTAAGTGCGCCATTTTTCTTTGTTCTTGTGTTCACTTAACGGCATATGCTCTTCGTGTAACAACTCACCTGTTTTGGCATTTTAAACCACCTGGTCATATTTACGGTAATGTTGTTCGCAAATCCCGAGTGAATTTCCATATTGACAAGTAATACTTTGGTTGTTAAAATAGAGCGTTTGTAAACTCTTCGAGCCTAGTTGGCCTGAAACCCGTAACGGGCATGGCCTCTTGGCCGGTGGGCAGTTAGCCCCAAGGGTACAGATAGAAATGTCTGTGCCACCTTTTTAGGGAAGGAGAGCCTAGTAAATTGTTTTGAATGAATATTATGTTTATACTACCTAAAAAAGGGGAGCACAACGCCCCCCAGATATAAAGCAATTGAACTATCCGTTTTTCGGATAGTTTTTTTTGAATATAAAAGAAGGAGGAGAAGCAGAATTCATGGAACTAAGCCGGAGAAGTTTTCTAAAGACTGCCGGTGTGGGACTGGGAAGTCTCTTCGCAGCGAGCGCGCTGAAGAGCCAACCCGTACTGGCTCACGCCCCCAAAGCCCATCCCCTCAAAAAGCAGTTTGGTGAAGCAAGCACCATCTGCCCTTTTGACGGATCTGGTTGCGGCTTCATCGTAGCCACCAAGGACGGCAAGGTGGAGAATATCGAGGGCGACCCCGATCATCCCATCAACCGCGGCGGCGGCTGCGCCAAAGGCCAATCCATCAGGCAGCTCGCGGCCGACAATCCGCGCCGCCTGCACAAGCCCCT
>CAZUXO010000032.1:0-3161 GCA_964624325.1 uncultured Dehalococcoidales bacterium | reverse complement strand
GTAGTATAATTGGACAAGACGCAGGCTCCGCGATTACCTTCTATACCCCGATATTTTCCTTTGCCTTTGACGCAGCAGGTAATAGTATAGCGATCGCATTTATTTATACCCCCGCGACAGATAACGTCACAACATTTACCTATACGAATGCTAGCAACCTGGAAGCGATCGCAACCGCCCAAGACAACGGCGGGATACCTTACGTTTATGCAGTAGTTGGCTCTGGATTCGTAAAAATATGATCATTTGAACCAAGATAACCAGCCGCATTGTATAGTGTCGGGACGAGAGGAGCCTTTACGCTCCTCTCGTCTGTTTGAAACGGATTACCTTCATAGGCGTTGCTCCTCCGATCACTGATCTTCGTCCGTCAAACGCAGCAATCCCGTTCCCCATCCAAAGGCTGGCAGCTTGCTAGTATGTGCTATTATGTGCTATATTATGCGAGTTAGTTTAGCTCAGGCATCAGGAGAAGCATTATGCCAGTCAAGGAATGGTTCACGGTACAGGAAGCCGCAGAGTATCTCAGCGTATCCAGAAGGACCGTTTATAAGCTCACCGCCGAGGGCAGACTGAATCCTTTTATCATTGGCAAAGAACGCTACCGGCGTTTCCGCAAACAGGACCTCGACGCGGTGCCCCGCCTCCTCAGCGCCGCCCCCGCCTTCACAGCTGATACCGAGGCCACTTATCTTTGCACCACCACCGACCCGCTGCTGGCTGATCTCTGGAATAACCCTCAAGATGCCATATATGACCAGCTATAAACGCGGCGATGTCGTCCTGGTGAATTTCCTGTTCTCCGACGAAAGCGGTGTAAAACGCAGACCGGCGTTAATCATAAGCTCAAAGAGCTTTCATGAGAAGAGACAAGAAGCCATCGTATGCGCCATCACCAGCAACACGGATAGATTACTTATGGGTGACTATCTTATCACCGCCTGGCAGACTGCCGGCCTGTTGCTGCCTTCCATCGCCACTCCGATTATCCGGACACTAAAGCAGTCCATGATATTTTCGACCCTGGGACAGCTGTCCAGTGCGGATGTGCCCTCTATTGATGCCTTGCTAAAAGAGGTCCTCTCACTATAAGTTCCACCCCACCTCAGTCAATGATATGCGCTGATCGTGCTTTCACATGCTTGCCAGAACACCGCGAATAACCTCATCCATATTCCTTAGGGCTTCTTGTCTGGTTTTGCCTTGGGAATGGCACCTGGCAGGACAGGTCCACCGACATTCCTTTTTTCGCCCCTTGATGGAGAAAATAAACAGGTGAGGGGGTTATCCTTTCCATGTTGAAAGCTGGCCGCTGAAAGCCGACTGCTGGTGATAACCTACCCTTGCTGGTCACCCGTGGTTGTTCCTTGCGAGCGAAGCGCGGCAATCTCGTCCTTTATATTATCATTCCCGCTTGCGCTCCTGCGCCACCTTGTAGATATTCGGATGGTCTGTATTTACTAATCGAAATGATTCATTGCGCCATCTGCATCGTACGGTTATAATGGTTTTTGTATCTTTCATACGTAGGAGCCAACATTATGGGTTATGAAGAACACAAGGGCCTGTCTCCTCAAAAAGTTAACTGCGCGGTGCTTATCATATCTGACTCCCGTACAGAGAAAACAGATGAGTCCGGCAAGCTGCTGGTTGAGGGGTTAAAACACGCCGGGCATGAGGTGGTCTCCTTTGCCTTGCTGAAAAATGATCGTGAAGCCATCCAAAGCAATATGGGTGAGTTGCTGCACTCTGTGGACGTGCAGGCTATCATAACCAGCGGCGGTACCGGTGCCAGCAAGATGGATATCACAATCGAGACGATGCTGCCCATGTTAGAAAAAAGGATGGACGGCTTCGGCGAACTCTTCCGCTACCTGACCTACAAGGAAATCGGTACCGGCAGCGTCCTCAGTCGCGCCACCGCAGGTGTGGCGCTAGGCAAGATCATCATCTGCCTGCCTGGTTCGCTTAAGGCTGTCAAACTGGCTTTGGAAAAGATCATACTGCCTGAGATCGGGCACATGGTTAGAGAAGCATCCAGATAACGGTCTACTCACTCTGGCACCACTCTAACCTCCCGTCGTTGTCGGCCTAGACCGGACAATCCAGGGTTATAAACTGCAAGGCCGGACATAGATGACACATCAGGGATCCCGCATTTGCGCGGGTAAGGTAACTGCACTGTCAATGTTGGGCGCCTGTGGTCTGTACACCCAGACCATGACCCGACACTCCAGCGTGATAATCAGCAAAACCTTGCTTGGATTTCACATGCGTCGGGAAGGGAACTTCCGCTGAAAAGATAACGTTAAAAAGTGATGGCAACCACAGGGTGTGGTTAACAACCGCACCTAAAGCAAATTTCCGTAAAACTGCGCTAGATTACGCTCACTTCGTCGCCGGCTTTGACTTTGCCGCCTGTAATAATGCGCGTGAAGATGCCTTCCAAAGGCATAACGCAGGTGCCCACCTGTTTGAAAATGGCGCAACGGTCATGACAGGTCTTCCCGATTTGAGTTACTTCGAGGATGATATCTTTACCTACCTTGAGTCTTTTTCCGATTGGTAATTTGTAAAGGACCAGTTCCTCGCCTTCAACGGTCAGGTTCTCAGCAAAGTCGCCTGGCCCGACTTCCACTCCCAACCCCCTCATCTTTTCTACGCTGGTCATGGAAAGTAAACTCAGTTGCCGGTGGTTTCCGTCACTTGCATGTGAATCGCCCACCAGTCCGTGGTCTGCTTTCAAAACGCCTTCTCGTATATCTATTTTCTTGGTTCCCTTGTTTTCGCTGGTGCACACCGCCACAATTTTAGCCATTGCTCTTTTCTCCTCTGATATAGGTGCCGCTTTTACCGCCGCTCTTCTTGTCCAGGCGAACGTTTTCAATAGTCATCCCGCGGTCGATGGCCTTGCACATGTCATATATAGTGAGGCAGCTTACCGCAGCCGCCGTCAGCGCTTCCATTTCCACACCGGTCTTGCCGTTGCATTTTACCCTTGAGGTCACTTTGATGTAGTCATCCCCCACAAAATCGAAATCGACGGTCACTTCCTCTATAAGCAGCGTATGACATAGCGGGATAAGCTCTTGTGTCTTCTTGGCAGCTATGATACCCGCCACGCGCGCCACAGAGAGTACGTCGCCCTTCTTAATCTCCAT
>CAZUXO010000031.1:0-3470 GCA_964624325.1 uncultured Dehalococcoidales bacterium | reverse complement strand
CCCGATCACCTCGCAACCATCTCCAGGGCTCATCGCCGAGACCTACAAGTCACTCGCTGCCACCGACCCAGACATCTTGTCGGTCCATATGTCTTCAGGGCTTAGCGGTACCTACAACTCCGCCCAACTGGCCGCCAGGCTGGTCCCACAGGCCAGAATCACTTTCTTCGATACCAAGACTCTATCGGTAGCTTCTGGCTGGCAGGCGCTTGCCGCCGCCCGCGCCTTCAAACTCGGCTGGTCAACGGAACAGGTGCTGGCACTTATGAACCGCATCAGTGCGGCTACCAACAGTATTTTTACCCTCAAGGAATTACGCTACCTGGTGCATGGTGGTCGCATCAGCCATCTTAAAGGGATCCTGGGTTCACTTATGAATATAAACCCCATATTAGGCGTAGAAAAAGTCAAAGGAACTTACGTACAGATGGGTCAGGCCCGAAAATTCAAACAGGCTATCGAAGTGCTGGCGAACGTGATTGCTCGCCAGCATAGTTCGGGTACAGTCCTGCGAGGGCAGGTGGTACACGCCAATAACGCAGAAGGTGCCGACATGCTTCAAAAAGCATTGGAGCACTTCTTTCCATGCAAATGGTTGCCGACTTGCCCCATTTCACTGGTTTTGGGCGCACACACAGGCCCGAGTGTAGTTGGCGTAGCCTACGCTCCTGAAGCACTCATGGAGGATACCCTTAGAGGTTTGAGTTAAAACGCAAGTGAAGAACATTGGCTTGTTTCCATTCGCTTCTCCTCAAAATAGGCATGGCTGCAAATAAGCTGAGTTGATTCTCTCTGGCTTTGCGCCGGGCCTGTGTCTATAATACCTCTATGGCTGATATGACTGTGCTCAAAGCGCTTGTGCTTGCTGGATGTGGTTCGCGAAGGGCTATGGCCGAAGCAATCAAACAAGAGCGCGTAGCAGTAAATGGGATACTGGTAGCCAGCTTCAAACAAGGAATCTCTGAAGCTCGGGACGCGCTCACCCTGGACGGTAAATCAGTAACAATAAGGCGGGCACAACCCGTATACCTCATGATCAACAAGCCAGTGGGGGTCCTCTCCACCACACGCGACGATAGAGGTCGGCGGACAGTGATTGACCTCCTGCCGCCGGAATACATAAAGCTCAACCTGTATCCCATCGGCAGACTCGACTTGGATAGCTGCGGACTGCTCCTGCTCACCGATGATGGTGCTATGACTCACAGACTGACGCACCCCAGTTTCGAAAAAGAAAAGGAATACGTCGTTACGATTGACCGGGAGATGCTAGGAGAGGACAGGGTTAAATTCGAAAATGGGATTGAACTCGAAGACGGACCCACATGGCCTGCAACCCTGCGCGAGAGTGCAACCGAGCGATACAAATATTATGTTGTCCTTCACGAGGGGCGCAAGCGTCAGGTGCGTCGCATGTTCGGAGTCCTGGGATACCGCGCAACCAGTCTCAAACGCATCCGCATAGACAGCCTGATATTGGGAGAATTGCCCGAAGGGCAAATGAGAGTTTTATTGAAAGAAGAAGTTGCCGCGCTGCGCGCTTCAACAAAGTCTACCTAAATATATATTGGTGATACCTCAATAGTCTGTAAAACGCTGCGATGCGAAATGAGTTTATCGGTAACTGAACAAACTCCCATTTGGTGGATGCCTGGTATTAATACTCCAGTTCGGGGAAAAGGTTTTCATACTCCAGTTCCAGTTTCATTTTGTGCTTGAGTTCTTCTTGTGCCAGTCGCCAACACAGCGTTTTGGACTCCTCAAGGCGCAGTGCTCCCATCATCTGGGTATAAAATACGACCGATTGTTGCTCCCTCTTCATAGCGAAAATTAGGACTTCCTGCAAACCTGCGCCTTCAATCGTGTCAGGTCCGCTGAAATATTCGCTTAATTTGAGATCAGCCAGATTGGTAGGGTTCCAATCCTTTAGCCCACCGCCCCCCTCTTTCATTTCACGAAGCACCCCGGCGTGTTTGAGTTCTTCTGCCGCCAGTTCGGCAAGCATTGCCTTTGCTGCGGGGTCGTCGGTTCCTTGCTGGGCTTCGATATAAAGAGCTTGGGCGGCTATCTCTCTGTAGATAGCGCTATCCCACAATTCGCTGAGTTCGTCTGACATATTTCCTCCTGCTTGATGAATATGCTTGAAAGGGAAGCTCCAAAGGATTATCCCTTTGGGTGGCCCCATATTACCAGTGTAAATTGCCAATTTCAATGCTCGCCCGGTTAACCTTCATCACAAATTTATAAAATATGGCTTGACCTCAAGCTTAGTGTGTGATATAAATCCGATGGGCTTGACTATCAGAATGTTCACGTAATATTTAAACGGAGGGAACCGCCATGAAGGTCAAAATCGCTCAAAAAGATATCGCCGGTTATCTGTTCATGCTTGCTCTGGCGGCCGTCTGCATAACGATCGGGATCAAAACTATTTCCAGCCAAGATGTAGGTCCGGGCATTTTCAGCCTGGTGTTGGGAACCGCTATAATAGCTGCCTTCGCCAGCATGGTCTTACGCAAAGAATAATCCGCTTCTATCCCACCCATCTTAAAAAATTCCTGGGGCGTTATTTACCCCTCCATCTCGTTGCTGGACAGGACAATCCTTGCAAATATCCCGGGCAAATAACTACGTATAGCTTTATTCATTGTAATGGTATAGCATAAGGAGCATCGGTGGCTAATCTGTTCGATACGGGTATAAAGATACTCATTATTTCATGATTCCAGCCGTAGCTCCAGGAGGGCAAACATGACCAAGCCGCACCGCACCACTATCGGACTCAGGGCGACTACCAAGACTAAACTCGATTCTAACCGAGCTCCCGGCCAGTGCTACGACGGATTCCTTTGCCAACTGATTGACTTGTGGGAACACAATCACCCTTGGGAAAAAATACCCCCAACCAATCTGTCCCACGGGAAATTGAAAAAGGGACATTAAACTATTCCTGGATAGCTCATTCCTCAACCATCCTAGCAAATTGACGATAATCCCAGTGTAGCCAGCACCAACGTGCCTGTGTCAAACAACCAGATACCGCTGGTAATACCATATTCAGGCAACCCGCCACCATCGGCTAAGCAGTTTTATACATCCCCGGCTTTGCAATCTACAGTGGTTAGTCCAAAACCTGTTCCTAAAAAATGAGGGACATTTAATGGCTTCTATTCCGCTCATATCAAGTAGATTCTTACTCATGTTTTGCAGAGTGACCTCCTTTTAGTGTATCATCTGCCTCTAATATGAAACGTGAAAAATGGGTGCGCTGGCTCAAACTGGCCTTCGCCTTTTTAGCTCTGATATTCATCAGTTTTCTGCTCGCCTATTGGTTCAAAAAGCTTTCTGACAGCATGAACCTTCCGCTTGACCGATACGCCTTCGTAGCTTATCTAGCTGTTTTCATCGTAACGTTGATAGCCAACCTGACGGTCATGGCCCCCGTCCCAATCGCCGTCTCGATCATGATT
>CAZUXO010000030.1:0-3846 GCA_964624325.1 uncultured Dehalococcoidales bacterium | reverse complement strand
ACAGTTACAGGCTTCGTGGAAAAATCGGAAAGGAGGGGGTGGAAATGGGCCAGTCATGAGGACAGGGTGGCTCACTTTTCACGACCGAAAATGGCTCACTTCGTAAAGACCGTTGACAACTTGTCATTGGCGTGGTCGATCTTGCCTTCGTTGCAGTTTCTGGTAGTAATTTAGTGCCACGTCATCTAGCCGATGGAATCAGTGTAGGGTTCAGATTTCATGGATTAGCAGGCGAGCCCCGCGATGCGTTTGTATATTTATTATTGGGGCTAGCTGTTTTAAATCTCGAAGCCTATATAAAGGTTAAATCACTAAGTAAATTCTGGATCATCGCTGTAATCGCTGCTGCCTTTTTGACACAGAGTGCTTCTGGATTAATTGGCATTGCTGTTTTCCTGGTTCTATATGGTATATACAGTTTAACTCATGCGATGAATGCACGGACTTTTTTTTTACTGTTTGCAATTCTAATATTAACACCCGTTTTGATATATGGCGCTATTATTAGTAGCGAACGAATAATGCTGTATTGGGAAGCCACGTCTGGCCTATGGGACCTGTTGGAATCCGGGGGTGAATTACCTTACTTCATGCTGGTCCAAAGTCCAAACATATATCCGCTTTATGACCTCACTGTGAAAGCCCGGGAGTTGAATATCCTGCCGATTATTATCGGCTCAGGTTTGGGATCGTCATCAGCGATCAATAACTACTATACTTCTTTAGAGGGAAGCTTGAGGAATCCGAACTCTCAAATAGTTCGCTCCCTTTTCGAATCTGGCATTGTTGGTACCTTTTTTTTCATTATGAGTTTCTTATATCCCGTTAAGCAACTTACCAAACATATTGCGACCAGAGACAGTCATACATTTATTATAACAACCTTGCTTTTGGTTGGTTGTCTTATGGGCCATAGAAGCGCTGCACCGTTTATTTATCTTGGGATTTTTCTCGCAGTTTTTGACCCTTACTACGAAACAAATGAAGGGACAGTTTAATGAGTTCTTGTGATTACGGTTATTTTAAGCTTTTAATCCAGAAGACCAGGATCAGCAATTATGTTCGTTTTTGATTGAACGAGGCAGTTAAACATGTTTGTAACACTCAGGATATTGTAGAGATTTTTTCGCACCCCTGAATCCCGACGCTCTTAAAGCCGTCCTTGTCTCGAAAGAAAACGTCTAAGAATGGCTATGTGCAAAGAAAAACTTCCATATTCTGGTTTAGATATGGCGATTATTATCCCAACAAAAGATCGTCCGAGGAAAATAATTAATTTGCTTAACAGTCTGAAAAATCAGAGTTTATGTTGTGGAAGAATAATAATAGTCGGCAGCGGTCAGGATATAAAAAATATTGTTGACGGCTTTTCAGAAACACTCCCGGTTGAATATTATTACACGGATACCGGTGGTCAGATTTATCAACGTAATCTTGCCATTGCACAACTCGACGAACAGACGGAGTTAGTCGCCTGTTTGGATGACGACATTCTGCTCGAACCCGACGCCATTGAGCAAATGCTGGCTTGCTGGCAGCAGGTAGGCCCGGAGACAGCCGGAATTGGATTCAATATGATCAATGCCCCGAAGCATAGGCGTAATATTTTCATGGAATCTCTCGGCCTTAGTTCGAAACAGCCCGGTCGGGTGTTGCGGTCGGGCACAACAACGGCGGTGGGGCAACTGAAGCAGACCCTGCGTACGCAATGGCTGTGCGGCGGTGCAACTGTTTGGCGAAAAAAATTTATAGTTGAACATCCACATAGGCCTATACAAAGTCGTTGGGCTGTCTATGAAGATGTATTATTCAGTTATCCGATAGGGTTGTACCATCCGCTTTATATCTGCGCTGAGGCAAAGGTTTTTCATGATCACCTGGTTCTGCTATCGGATATTTCACCCCATTCGGCGTATTTAATGGAAAAAAACCGGGCACTCTGGAAGCTTTATTTCGTCTGTGTCAACAGCCTGTCTCTCTTTGCTTATAGTTGGCATACAGCAGTAACAGCTATAGGCGGCCTTTTTGCCGGGTTGGTTTCTTTAAATCGCACGTTGTTTGCCCGTTCTGCGGGGCGGCTTAGTGGCCTCTGGTGCGGTCTTAATGCTATGGTGAGGCGTAAAAGCCTGACGGAAATTCTTGAGCGGATCGGGCAACGGCTGGCATGAGTGCTACACGTCCAGTAAGTGTAGTGATCCCTTGCTATTGCTGTGCAAAGACGCTGGAGCGAGCGCTGATTTCTGTGATAGAGCAGACTGCTGTGCCGGAGGAAATTATTTTAGTTGATGATGCCAGTCCGGATGGAGGGGAAACCCGGCAGAAAATCGAAGAGCTTTGCAGAGAATATGCATCGCAATGCACCATTCGTCCGCTGTTTCTCGATAAGAAACGCGGGCCGGGTGGGGCGCGCAATGCCGGATGGGAACTCGCTTTGCAACCGTTGATTGCATTTCTTGATGCCGATGATTCGTGGCATCCGCGTAAGATCGAATTGCAGTATCAGTTGATGCAGTCCCGCCCAGAAACCGCGCTTTCTGGGCATTGTTGCCTTTGGCCCGGCGCAACCGGTGATCCGGTCGTTTCGTTTGATCATCTTCAGCCTGAAAAACTTTTCGTTTTTCAGGTACTGCTGTTCAATCCTTTTTCTGCGCCTACAGTGATGCTTCGGCGCGAGATACCTTTTCGTTTTAAGGAAAAGATGGATGCGGCAGAAGATTATCAGCTCTGGATGGAGATCGTCTTGAGTGGGGAAACGACCGTCCGACTTAACGTTCCGTTGACCAGTCTCCACAAGGCACCCTATGGCGAAGCCGGACTGAGTTCTAGACTCTGGGAGATGGAAAAAGGTGTGTGGACAGCGTACCTAAACCTGGTTCAAAAAAAGCTCTTGCATCCGCTGTGGCTTCTTTTTCTCATTCCCTTTTCTTTCACTAAATATGTGCGTCGGCTATGGGTGGTCGCTATCCGCCGGATGCGTTTACACTGATTTCGTATGGTTTGAAATGAAAAAGAAAATCTGTAACCAAAATAGGTGAAATGAAGAAACTTTGCTACGTCGCAACCATTCCCGCCGTCGTTCATGCCTTTTTGCGTGGGCACATCCAAGCGGCTGCGGATAAGTATGAAGTAACGGTCATTTGTAATTTTGCTGACAAGTACTTGCTTGATGGTCTTAACGCGCGTCTTATTCTGCTACCCCTCGAGCGCAAACCCTCGCCTTGGAGGGACATGCTGGTCTTGTTCCAACTATTCAATCTTTTTCGCCGTGAGCGATTCGATATTGTGCATTCTATCATGCCAAAAACCGGAATGCTTTCAATGCTATCGGCATTTGTGGCCCGTGTGCATATTCGGATTCATGTATTTACCGGACAGGTTTGGGTGAACAAGCGGGGATTGAAGCGCGGTGTGCTCAAAATGCTCGACAGGCTGATCGTGTCACTCGCTACGCACATTCTGGTGGATAGTCCGTCGCAGCTTGATTTTCTGGTTTCGGAGGGTGTCCTGACACAAGGCAAGGGTATGGTTATTGGATATGGATCGATCTGTGGTGTTGATACTGACCGCTTCCATCCTGATGAGCAAATGAAAAGCATAGTTCGCCAGGAACTTGGTGTAAAACAAAATGCAACCGTATTGCTATTTTTGGGGCGATTAAATTGCGATAAGGGAATGCTGGATTTGGCTGCCGCCTTTTCCGAAATATCACGATACAAACCAGAAGCGGTGTTGCTGCTGGTGGGCTCTGAGGAGGATGTGCCTTTTCTGCGCATACAGGAAATTTGTGGGGCGGGGTCCGATCAATTGCGTTGAGCCTGTAGGAAAAGGGGTAAAACCTGTTATTTT
>CAZUXO010000029.1:0-8488 GCA_964624325.1 uncultured Dehalococcoidales bacterium | reverse complement strand
GGTTGGTGCTGACCGCATCGTCAACGCAGCAGCGGTTCATTCTCTTTATCCGGGGACCGCTATTGTCGTGGATATGGGCACGGCAACTACCTTCGATACCGTTTCTAAAGAGGGGGACTACATGGGTGGGGCTATCGCTCCGGGCATCATGATGGCAGCAGAGGCTCTTTTTACCCGTCCGGCCCAGCTATACCGTGTGCAACTGACTGCCCCCAAGAAAGCCATTGGCACCAATACAATAAGCGCCATGCAGTCGGGTATTATTTATGGCTATACCTCGCTGGTGGAGGGCATGGTGGAACGCATTCAGCGCGAATTGCCTGAGAAAGCCCTGGTAGTCGCTACCGGCGGCTACGCTTCGCTCATTCTTAAGGAGACAAACGTCATAAATTTTGTTAACCCTAATCTGTCTTTGATCGGGTTAAGCATAATGAATCAACTTAACCGGACATAACGGGAGGCGCGCCATGTTGACAGACAAAATAGTTGTTCTGGGAATTTCAGGTAGCATCGCGGCTTACAAGGCGGCGGAGTTGGCGAGTAAGCTGACGCACGCTGGCGTCAGGGTGGATGTGATCATGACGGAGGCTGCCCAAAAGTTCATTGCTCCCCTCACGTTGCGTTCTTTGACTCATCGCCCTGTGGCCAGCGACATGTGGGAGAGTTCCGGAGAGTACCGTATCAGCCATGTTTCTCTGGCGCAGGCAGCGGATGTGTTGGTTATCGCTCCGGCCACGGCTGATATCATCGCTAAGATATCCTGCGGTATGGCTGATGACCTGCTTTCAACCACCGTTCTGGCGACCAAAGCTCCGGTTATTATCGCCCCGGCTATGAATGTCAACATGTACGAAAATCCCGTCACTAGGCAAAACCTGTCCAAACTCAAGGAGCGTGGCTTCATCATTGTTGAGCCAGGGACAGGACGTCTGGCCTGCGACGCTGTTGGGAGAGGGCGTCTGGCTGAGACCGACCAGATAATAGGCGCTATAAAGATGGCGCTCATCCATGAGGGAGATATGGCAGGCAAGAAGGTTGTTGTAACGGCCGGGGGCACACGAGAACCTATCGACCCGGTGCGCTTCATCGGCAATCGTTCATCAGGCAAGATGGGCTATGCCTTGGCTGAGGCCGCTCGCGACAGAGGAGCCTCGGTAACTCTTATTTCCGCCGCGAACTTGAACTTGCCAGTCGGGATCGATGTAGTTTACGTTGAGACCGCTGCCCAGATGCTGGAAGCCGTCAACAAATCCGTGAAGGGGGCTGAGGCACTGGTAATGGCGGCGGCAGTGGCCGATTTCCGCCCCAGGGTTATGGCAAAATCCAAGATTAAGAAGGCCGCACTTTCGCTCAATATGGAGCTTGAGCGTACCCCGGACATTTTGGCTGAGGTTGATGGGAATTTTATTCGCGTGGGTTTCGCCGCCGAGAGCGAAAATCTGCTGGCCAATGCCAAAAAGAAACTTGCAGACAAGGTGCTCGACCTTATTGTGGCGAACGATGTCACGGCCATGGGCAGTGGATTCGGAACGGACACCAACAAGGTAACACTCATCAGTCGCGATGGCAACGAAGAAGACCTGCCTCTCATGACCAAGCGTGAGGTGGCAGACAAGGTGTGGGACTGGGTGGTGGCGAACGAGTAAAGTTATTGTTGTCCAACTGAACTAGCGAAGAATTCCGGCGAGGGAGTTCAGTTCATCTCGGTACTGAAGTGATACTTCGCTCGACACAAGCGACAAATGCCTCTTTGTTTTTACACTCGCATGTAGTATACTTGTACAAATGTTCTGCACTATTTCTTGCTTGTTCCCTCCAGGCACCTGGTATCGAAATAACTATAATTATCACGAATATTTCAACAAAAATGGTCACAATTACCTCACTGATAGTTACAAACAAAAACAATTACTTACGCACGGATTGTGCCTGAATATCAGCATTTGTTTCCCAAAAAATTTTATTTACGGGAAAACAAATAAAACGGCAAAGCAGCCTTGGGTGAGTCAAGGGGGCGTCTTTTAAGACCTGTTGGGCTTCATCGGGCCGTGTCTGCTATGTCTTTAGGCACTATCCAGCCATAAGTGGTAAAATGAACCACTTATTTTGTAAAGGACGAGCGCTATGACAGATCAACCCATTCCAGAACTCCCTAAAGCCTACGAGCCTTCTCAGGTCGAACAGAAGTGGTATACCTACTGGATGGAGCGGGGCTATTTTACCCCCAAAATAGATCCGTCAAAGAAGCCCTTTGTCATTATACAGCCTCCACCCAACATCACCGGTGACCTGCATCTGGGCCATGCCCTGACTGCCACACTGGAAGACATCATGATTCGCTGGCACCGCATGCTGGGTGAGCCCACACTGTGGCTGCCCGGGGAGGATCATGCTGGCATCGCAGCGCAGGTGGTGGTGGAACGAGCGCTCGCCAGGGAAGGGTTGACGCGTCAGCAGATAGGTCGGGAAAAGTTTAACGAGCGCATGTGGCAATGGGTCAACGGCTGCCGTGCCAATATCTCCAACCAGCATAAGCGGCTGGGTGTCTCCTGTGACTGGACACGTGAATGTTTCACCCTCGACCCCGGTCCCTCGCGCGCTGTGCGTACCTTCTTTGTCAACCTTTACGAGAAAGGACTCATATATCGTGGGGAACGCATCATCAACTGGTGTGCCCGATGTGCCACCGCCCTTTCCGATCTCGAAGTGGAGCATGAGGACGTTTCCGGCAACCTCTGGTATATCAAGTATCCGCTTGAAGGCGGTAATGAGTTCATCACCGTGGCCACCACTCGTCCGGAGACGATGCTGGGGGACACCGCCGTGGCCGTCAATCCGGATGATGAACGTTACAAATCTATGGTCGGAAAGCTGGTCAAACTTCCTCTGACTGGCAGGATAATACCTGTCGTCGCAGACGCATCTGTCTCGATGGAATTTGGCACGGGAGCGGTCAAGGTTACTCCCGCACACGACCCCAACGATTTCGAGTTGGGTTTGCGTCATAATCTGCCCATCATAGGTATTTTGGCAAATGACGCGACCATCAACGATAACGGCGGTAAGTTTGTCGGTATGGACCGTTTTGTCGCACGCAAGGCTATTGTTGCCGAGCTTGAATC
The DNA here is from genome assembly GCA_964624325.1 of uncultured Dehalococcoidales bacterium. GTDB lineage: Bacteria > Chloroflexota > Dehalococcoidia > Dehalococcoidales > UBA1222 > SURF-27. The sequence goes on along the minus strand of CAZUXO010000029.1, from coordinate 5,366 downwards.
TGATGGCCTCCTGGTTAAGATCGAACCTCACTCCCATGCAGTGGGGCATTGCCAGCGTTGCCGCACCATAATTGAGCCCATCGCCAGTCGCCAGTGGTTCGTCAGGATAGGCCCTCTTGCCGCGCCTGCCATCGAAGCAGTCAAGAGTGGACGTATCAGTATCGTGCCGGAGCGATTTACTAAGGTCTATCTCAACTGGATGGAAAACATCCGCGATTGGTGCATATCGCGCCAGCTTTGGTGGGGACACCGTATCCCGGTGTGGTATTGTGGTTGCGGCGACATGGTAGTATCGGTGGAGGAGCCTGGCAAATGCCTCAAATGTGGCTCGGAAAACCTGAAACAAGATCCGGATGTGCTCGATACATGGTTCTCTTCCGGCCTGTGGACGCACTCCACTCTGGGTTGGCCTGAAAAGACGATTGACCTGGAATATTTCTACCCCACTTCGGTCATGGAAACCGCCTACGATATCCTTTTCTTTTGGGTAGCGCGCATGATCATGACCGGCATCGAGAATACGGGCCAGCCTCCCTTCCGGTATGTATATCTGCACGGCCTTATTCGCGATGAAAAAGGCGACAAAATGAGCAAGACCAAGGGCAACGTCATCGATCCGCTGGAGGTGATGGACAAATACGGCACAGACGCTTTGCGTTTCGCCGTTATCACGGGCACCACGCCCGGCAATGACAGCAAGCTGTCTTCCACCAAGTTGGAGGCAGGGCGCAATTTCGCTAATAAGCTGTGGAACGCCGCACGCTTTGTGATGCGCTATGCAGGCAAGGAACAAGCTGATGCCAGCATCAATGTCTCCGCTCTAACGCTTGAGGATCGGTGGATTATCTCGCGCCTCAACAACACAGTGGCTGAGGCATCGGAGTTGATGGTTGAGTTCGAGTTTGGCGAGGCTCTGCGCCATATACAGGACTTCCTTTGGGGTGAGTATTGCGATTGGTACATCGAACTGGCTAAAGCGCGCCTGACTTCAAACGCAGACTCGTCGCCCATTCCTGTGCTGGTGCGTGTTCTGGAAACATCTCTGCGCCTTCTTCATCCTTATATGCCGTTCGTCACCGAGGAACTTTGGCAGAATCTAAACCGCGCCTTCAACCTGGATGGTGGCGACTCTATCATGGTGTCTTCTTACCCGCAGGCTGCCGAAATGGGAGGCGATTTTGCTGCCGAACTGGTAATAGACTCCCTTATTGAAATAGTGCGCTCGGTGCGCAATACACGCGCCGAATACGAGGTAGAGGCGGGTCGTCTGATTGAAGCCAGCATCTACGCGGGAGCATTGGCTCCTCTGCTCCAGCCTTACGCAGGAGCCATCGAGACACTCGCCAGAGCCAAGGTCAGCATAGAAATCGAACGCAGCGGTTCAGTACCGCCGCAGGCGTTGGTTCTGGTTCTGGAGACGAGCGAGGTAGTTATCCCAATGGCAAGTATGTTCGATTTGCGCATCGAAATGGAGCGCATTACCAGGGAGATGAATGAGGCAGTGCTGGAGATAGGCAGATTGGAGACGTTGTTGGGAGACCGTGCTTTCTGCGACAAGGCTCCGGCAGTGGTGGTGGAAAAGCAACAGGAAAAGCTGGCAGGTGCCCGTGATAAGGTGACTCGCCTCAAGGAACATAGAGAACGACTGGCAGAATGAGAGTTTCCCTTTTTATCAAAGACTTGGGAAGGTGGTTCAAAGGTATATTAGGTCGGTTAACTTTGCTGATCCGTTAGAATTCTATAAACCCCGTTCATGTCTCCGCAAATCCCAACACTCCGCAACAACATTGAAAAGTTGTTGCGTTGATACAGACACCTCCACTGGCATTGAGGATAGGAAGGTAATGATTACTCCTGGGCAAGACGGAATGCACAAAGTGAGCCTATTAGCGTCATTGGAGTAAATACAATCGCCTCAAAGCTACTTGTTGCAAAAATGTTTCCTAAAGTGTTTACAGCTAATAATCCAGCAATAGCATAAAGGAATATCGACATAGTTAGCTGCAATCGTTTACTTCCAAGTCCCCTGTATTTTATAGTGCTGACCACTATGAAGAATAGCTGGACTATAATAGAAACTGCTTCAAAAACATACATTACTTCAACGCTTGGAAGCCTTCCACCCCAAGCATTAGCGTAAGCAACTATTTGTGTAATTATTAGGGTGTGGTATATTTGCGCAAATATTGATATCGCAACGAAGACTATGTAGGCAATCTTGGATGGAAACAAGTTCTTTATCCTGTTTATTTTAGACTTCATAATTTTACCTTATTTATACCTTGGTGAAACTTCTTTATCTGGCTGAAGAGCTTGCTTTCCTTTTCCACTGCCATTTCGTTTCTAGCCAAGATATATGCGCTACAACAGACTATTCACCTTATTTCGCAAGGTGTCCGTGTCAAAAGGCTTTGAAATATAGGACAGATTGTTTTGCTCAAGGAACACGCTTGTGGTCACATCTGAAGTGTCCCCTGTTATGAAGATGAACTTGTTCTTCAGTTCAGGATGCGACTTGATGACCAGTTCATACAGCTCCATACCGCTCATTCCGGGCATACGGATATCCATGAGGACGATATCATAGCTGGTTCTTTCCAGGTTACTCAGTGCTTCTTTGTGATCCCCTGTGACATCGACAACATGCCCGCTTCGGGTCAGTATGGCGCTGACCAGCTTTTGAATAGGCATTTCATCATCTATCACCAGTATGCGGGCGGATTTGACCTTAACGGTTAGCACCGGGGCAGAGGATGAGTCTCTGGCTGTGGTCTCCTCGGGAGTTGATGTTATCGGCAGCGTGATGATGAAGTTGGCACCCTGGCCCACCTCGCTCTCAACTTCGATGGTGCCCCCGTGTTCCAGTATGATGGAACGCGACAGGCCAAGACCAAGCCCGGTACCTTCACCCACATCCTTGGTGGTGAAGAAGGGATTAAACAGCTTCTCTTTGGTGACTTTATCCATACCCGTACCATCATCCTTGAACGAGATGCGGATATGGTCCCCCGTTTTTTCGGTGGTGATAATCAAGGTGCCTTTGCCATGGGCTTTCTTCATGGCATACTCGGCATTGACCAGGAGGTTAAGGAATACCTGCTGCATCTGCCCCGGGTCAACCGTTATCCACGGCAAATCATGCTCCAGATGCTTGATTACCTCAATGTTGGCGGTTCTCAGGACATAGGTCCTGAGACTGACGGTAGCTTCGATAAGTTCGTTGATGCTGGAGTTGGTTCTCATGGGTTTTACCTGACGAGCGAAGGTGAGCATGCGTCTGATGATATCCTTTACCCTCTTGCTTCCGTCGTTGATGATAGTAAGACCTTCTTTAACATCTTCAGGCAGACCCTCTTTTTCCATCAGGAGTTCGGAGTAGCCGACTACGCCGGTTAACGGATTATTGATTTCATGGGCTATGCCGGCCGCCATCTCGCCTACGGCTGCCAGCCTGCTGGATATCTCGGCCTTTTCGCGGAGTCTCCGGTTTTCTGCTTCAGCACGCTTGCGTTCGGTGATGTCCTGAATAATCGGGATAAAGTATAGTGGTTTACCGGTGGCTTCGCGTACCAGGCTTATGCTTATCTCCCCCCAGACAAAGCTCCCGTCTTTGTGCAGGTAGCGTTTTTGTAACGTGCAGAAGGTTATTTCTCCCTGGACTAGCTGCTTCATTTCTTTCATCCCGAGTTCGACATCTTCAGGGTAAGTGATGTCTGCTATCGTTTTCCCTATAAGTTCGATCTCTGCGTAACCAACGAAGTTGCAGAAGGAGGGATTGCAACGAATGAAGCGCTTGTCGAGACCTACGATAACCGACCCTACCGGAGATTGGTCAAAGGTGCTACGAAATTTGGCCTCATCACGGATGAGCGCTTCCTCGTTTTGCTGGCGCTCGGTGATATCAGTATCGGCACCACGATAACCAACCATGTCCCCTTTTTCGTCAACGATGGGGCTGCCGTTGGTTTCCAAAGCAACGGTTTTGCCGTTTTTGTGTAGATTATGATTGATTAGCTTCTTCGTTATTAGTTTTTTCGCAAAACCCGCAAAGGCTGATTGCTTTAATCTCTCCCTGACATCAGGAGCATACAGATCATAAAAATGTTTTTTACCCACCAATTCATCTGGCGCATAGCCAAGGATTTCTTGAACTGCCGGACTGGAATAGGTGTAAAGACCATTGGCATCAACTTCCCAGATCCACTCACCCGCGTCTTCAGCGATTAGCCTGAAACGCATATCGCTCTTGCGCGCCTGCTCCTGAGCCTTGCTGGCCTCGGAAATATCTTCAACGGTCCCGTCATAATACAGAGCGGTTCCATGCTCGTCGCGGACGGCTACTGCACTTTCCCTGACGTAAATTATTGTGCCGTCGCTGCGTTTCCATGCGGATTCCCACCCTTTGATTGCGCCATCGGTTTCCATGGTTTTGACGAACCTGGCGCGGTCATAAGCCGGTTCGAAGCCTTGTTCTTCCAGGTTTCTCCCGGATATCTCTTCAAACGACTTATAACCCAGCAACTTTATCAGTGTGGGGTTGGCGAGCAGTATTTTACCCTGGGGCGTCGTGCGGTATAGACCCAGCGTGCTGTTTTCGTATAATGAACGGAATCTTTCTTCGCTTTCCCGTATTTGTTTTTCAGCCTGTTTGCGTTCGGTGACATCGATGGTGTAACCGGCAAGCAATCGGTCCTCGCCTATATCAATTGGGAATTTAGTGGTGGAATAATTCCGGTTATTCAATTCCTCGTCAAGTTCACGCATCTTGCCGGAAGAAACGACGTTCCAATCGTCATCTGTCATTTTGGCAGCCAGTTCAGCCGGGAACATCTCCTGCATGGTTTTACCGACCATCTCTGAAGCCGGGATGCCAATCATATCCCGGTAATTTTCGCTAACCACCATTACCCGGCTCTCGTTGGGGGTAACCTTTTTAATGAAAGTGTAAATCGGCGAGTGTTCAATAAAAGTGGATAGCAATTGCTCTTTTTCTCGCAGCGCCTGTTCAGCCATCATGCGCTCGGTGATGTCCTGTGCCGCGGACAAGGCACCGATAACATTTCCTTGTGCATCTTTCAATGATCGGCACCACCAGGCCAGCAGGCGTTTTTGGCCATCCTTGCGCCGCTGCCAGCTTTCAACGTAAATTGTTTTCGCCGTTCCATCAAAAACGGGCTGTACTGTTTGATAAGTGCTTTGCTCATTTATAAAACATGCCTATGCCGTTAACTCCCACCCTTAACCCCTTTCGGGTTGGGATGCACCCAAGCTAACGGAGAACCTTTGACAATCCCATATATCCCCTCATAAGTTGGCCCAAGAGATCGGAAGCGCACACGTCTGAACTCCAGTCACCGGCTATGATC
>CAZUXO010000028.1:0-6362 GCA_964624325.1 uncultured Dehalococcoidales bacterium | reverse complement strand
GAGGGGAAACGGGGCATGCCTCGGTCTCGCCCTCCATTCCCTGCCATCTCTGGCCTCCGTGGCAAACCCAGCAACATTAACAATGTTAAAACGCTGGCCAGTATTCCCGTGATCATCAACAAAGGAGCCGACTGGTATTCTCAGATAGGCACAGAAAAAGCCCACGGCACAGCTGTATTCTCACTGGTCGGCAAAGTAGCCAACAGCGGCCTGGTGGAAGTGCCTATGGGAACCCCTCTTCAGACTATTATCTTCGATATAGGTGGTGGCATACCCGGCGGGAAGCGCTTTAAGGCAGTACAAACCGGAGGTCCCTCCGGCGGCTGCCTGCCCGCCAGCCATATTAACCTACCTACGGACTACGAGAGCCTCGGCGCAGCAGGCTCCTTCATGGGTTCCGGCGGCCTGGTGGTCATGGACGAAGATACTTGCATGGTTGATATCGCCCGATATTTTTTGTCTTTTACACAGAATGAATCCTGCGGAAAATGTGTTCCCTGCCGCACTGGCACGCGCCAGATGCTCACAATTCTAACTGATATTACTTCTGGCATGGGGAAGCCCGGCGATATCGACCTCCTGTTACGACTGGGCAGGTCCATCAAATCCGCGTCATTGTGCGGCCTGGGTCAGGGAGCGCCAAACCCCGTGATGACCACTATCGAATATTTTCGAGATGAATATGAAGAACATATCCAGCGCAAACATTGTTTGGCCGCTGCTTGTAATGGGCTGGCCAGCGCACCCTGCAATAGTGCGTGCCCGGCCGGAATCGATGTGCCTCGCTACGTGCGCTTGATTGGCCAAGATAAGCCAGCTGAAGCCCTCTCGGTAATTCGCGAAAAAATCCCCTTTCCATCAGTGTGCGGGTTGGTATGTTTTCATCCCTGTCAGGCCAAATGCAGGCGAGGTCAGATTGATGAACCCATTGCCATCCGCGAGCTCAAGCACTTCGCCGTGGAAAACGGCGGTGAGGCGTGGAAGAATAAAATACGGAACATGCCACCAACAGGAAAACGCGTGGCGGTAATTGGCGCCGGTCCGGCAGGGCTTACCTGCGCCTATTACCTGGCCCGGCTGGGACATTCTGTGACTATTTACGATTCCGCAGCAGAACCGGGTGGCATGATGCGCCAGACACTTCCTTCGTATCGCTTGCCCAAAGAAACATTGAAGCATGAAATCCATGAGATTCTTTCTCTGGGTGTAGAACTCAAGGCAAACTCGATTGTCAGCTCTGCCACAAGTTTGTTAGCCGAAGGATACAATTCGGTCTTCGTAGCTATTGGTATGCACGGTTGCATGCGTCTGGGTATTCCGGGTGACGACGGACCTCATTATTTAGATAGCATCACTTTCCTTAAAGCAGTCAACATGGAACAGCCGGTAAAAGTTGGTCCCCGGGTTGCTATCATAGGCGGTGGCAATACGGCCATAGATGTCGCCCGCTCGGTTTTAAGGGTGGGTGCAAAAGAGGCAACTCTTGTTTACCGACGTTCTCGAACTGAAATGCCAGCCAGTTCCGAAGAAATTGAAGCTGCGTTAGAGGAGGGGGTCAGTATAATGGAACTGATTGCACCGCTCTCTATCGAAGACAAAGGTAAAATAGCTGTGCTGAAATGCCAGCGGATGCAGCTTGGGCCGGTAGATGGAAGCGGCCGGCGGCGCCCCCTCCCGTTAGAAAATGAAACCTTTGAATTGGAGTTCGATACTATCATCGGCGCGGTTGGACAGCGTTTGGAGGTAGGCGAGGGCTTTGGTCTATCTTATACAAAACAGAACAACATCAAGGTTGATCGGTACAGCTTGGCCACATCCCAACACGGCATTTATGCCGGAGGTGATGCTGTGCGCGGACCATCCTCCGTCATCGAGTCTATTGCCGATGGTCGTCAGGCTGCTCAGTCTATCGACCTGCTTCTCGGTGGAAACGGCGATATTAGCGAAACGTTGATTGAACCAGAGGTTTCTCCCGGGTTGGTTACGGAACCGAGTGAAAGACACCAGGTGCGGCCTGCAAAGCTGCCGGTGAGTCAGAGGCTGAAAGGTTTCGCGCCTATCGAGTCAGGTTACAGTTGCGCTCAAGCTATAGATGAGGCCTCTCGCTGCCTGCATTGTGATCTTGAGCCCCGGGAATAGGGATTCATCGCGGGATGCGTTAATCGGCCGAGACTGTAACGGCGATGAGGGTTAAATTGGGATTATGGATGCCTTCGATGAGGCTTAATATTGCTTTAGAGGTCTCATTGATTCCATACCTGTTTTGCCGGGAATGCTCTGCCTATTCTTTGTGGTTAAAAGTTAGATCTTAGTGGAAAAATTGCCGGATAGGGGTTAGAATCAGGCCGTGCAACATATTGGGGTGGACATCATTGAGATAAGCCGCATAGAAGAGTCGGTGCGGCGTTTCGGGCAGGCATTTCTCGAACGCATTTATACTCAAAAAGAGCTAGAATGCTATAAGGACAAACTACCTTCGCTGGCGGCGCGTTTTTCTGCCAAAGAGGCCGTCATTAAGGCCCTTGATGCACCGGGCATCAACCCCAGAGATATTGAAATACTCTCCGCCCCAGACGGCAAGCCATTGGTTTTCCTATACGGGCAGGCTAAAGAAAAAGCCGATACGCTCGGCCTCGGGAGTCTGGACATCAGCCTGTCTCACTCGCGGGAGTATGCCGTAGCTTTTGTGGTGGGGCAATCCAAGGACTAAGTTTTCCAATTTACCATAAAGTGTCAGGCTCCTTCCTGCTTCTCAAAGTGTTGCATTTTATTATTGGACCCGTGAGATATATTATTGTTAGAGGTTGACAGAATATTCTTTTGATTTGTTAAAACTATTCACCTTGCGCTCTTAACATGCTACAATATCCCGTGAAAAGAAATACTTCCGCTTGTGGAAGAGGGGGATATTATGTCCGGACACTCTAAATGGAAATCGATCAAGAACCAAAAGGGCGTAGCCGACGCCAAACGTGGCCAACTTTTTACCAAACTTACACGTGAGATTATTTTCGCCACGCGCTCTGGTGGTGGTCATCCTGATTCCAACTCGCGTTTGAGGCTCGCCATCCAGAAGGCCAAGGACGCACGCATGCCCGGAGAGAACATCGAACGCGCCATCAAGAAAGGCGAAGGGGCCTTGGAAGGGCAAGTCATGTTCGAGGCTTCCTATGAAGGTTACGGACCGGGCGGCTCTGCCATCATGGTGGACATCGTAAGTGACAACCGCAACCGCGCCGTGCAGGAACTGCGCTCGGCCTTCACCCGCGCAGGCGGCAACTTGGGCGAGACCGGTTCGGTGGCCTGGATGTTCGAAAGCCGCGGCGTTATCGGAGTATTAACCGAGGGCAAGAATATTGATGATCTCACCATGCAGGCTATCGACGCTGGCGCCGAAGACGTATCCGTTCAGGGGGATTTCATCGAGATCTATACCAAACCCGTTGAACTGGAAATTGTGCGCAAGGCCCTCGAAAAGGCTGGTATCGCTGTTGAAAATGCCTAGCTGGCCAAGGTGTCTAAGGCCGCAGTGTCGCTCGACGAGCACACTTCCTTCCAGGTGTTGCGCATGCTGGATCGCCTAGAGGAAATGGACGACGTACAGAACGTCTACAACAACGTGGATATCAGCGACGAGGTCATGGAGAAGTTCCACTCACAGGTCAAGTGATACATGGCAAAACATGAGGATACTAGGCATTGACCCAGGCACCATCGTCCTCGGCTACGGGCTGATAGAAAACCGTAACGACGAAGTATCTCTCGTACACGCTGGCGCCATCAAATGTAAAGCGCGCTCCGCAATGTCGGAGCGCTTGCTTTTTCTTTACGATGGGCTTGTGGCAGTCGTCCGCACGTATAAACCTGACGTAATGGCAGTTGAAACACCCTTTGTAGGCGAGAACGTCAAATCGGCCTTAGCTATCGGCAAAGCGCAGGCCATCGTGCTCCTGATAGCCGGTCAGAGTAGGATCCCCATCTATGAATACTCGCCGGCCCAGGTAAAGCACCACGTGGCAGACTACGGTGCTTCGACCAAAGAGCAGGTGCAGGAAATGGTGAAGATGCTGCTGGACCTCGACGAAGTACCTCAGCCCCATGACGCCGCCGACGCGCTGGCAGTTGCTATCTGCCATCTGAGCGAAAGTCGCTTGAGAGATATTATCAATGGGAGCGATAGTTAATACCAATATGAATGTCGTAAAGAATCTCATTGTGGTGGGGTCCTTCGGGACGACAATACTGATACGATTAAAATGACGGGTTAGGGAGAAATATATGATCGCCAGCCTTAGGGGGACACTCGAAGCACTGAACGTCGACTCAGCCGTTATCAACGTGGGTGGGGTGGGCTTCCAGGTGTTCATGCCTGTCTCCACACTGCTCACACTTGGCGGATTGGGGGAGGAAGTGCACGTTCATACACATACACACGTACGTGAAGACGCCATCCTGCTTTTTGGGTTTGCTGCCGAAGAGGATCTCAAGCTCTTCCAGATGTTCATTAACGTCTCGGGTTTCGGTCCTAAGCTGGCCCTTTCCATGCTTTCCGCTATGAGCGTGGAACAGCTCGCATCAGCCATAGCTGGTGGTAGCGAGGAACTGCTGACCTCCGTGCCTGGTATTGGTAAAAAACTGGCAGGTCGGCTCATTCTCGAACTTAAAGATAAAATAACCACGGGTTGGGCGGGGGCAAAGGTGGTGCCGGTGAGCGAAGGGGATGGGGAGGTTGTATCGGCTCTCCTGGGTTTGGGCTACTCCTCCAGCGAGGCCAGCCGCGCTGTGGCATCATTGCCGCGTGATAAGAAGCTGACGCTGGAAGAGAAGGTTAAACAGGCATTAGGGTATTTCGGGGGGAAGTGACCGATATAATTATGAGGTTCTCGAGGTCGTGGAAATTTTGGAGAATAGTCTGAAGATTGCTATTAAATTGATTGATGAATATCAGGATTGAAGATGAAGACATCATCTTCGGGGGCGTTTGGGGCCTGACTTGGGCTTACTCCCTCCGCGCTTGCCGCCCGGCGGTGCTGACTGGCTGATGTCGAGCGTGCGGTCGAGCAGCATAGTGCGGTTCAAGCTTTCGATGGCGGAAGTGCCTTCGGCTTCGACAGGCATTTCGACAAAAGCGAAACCCTTGGATATCCCGTGCCTATCATGCATAACCGCCACTTTATCTATTTCTCCGAAGCGGGCAAATAGGCTCCTTATCATTTCCTCAGTCACATCACGATCCAGATTGCCGACAAATATATTCAAGTTACACCACCAACTCTTTCAACTATTTTACCAATTCTAGCGCATCTGAACGCTGCTGGCCAATATACGCATGCGTCAGTTGGTTTTACAATGAAATGGTTTTGAAGTCTCGGGTGTTGGCAGCAGTGTGGCAGTGGTTCGAACTGGTAGAATTGAGGCAACTAGAGTTACCATTTAAGAGCTAAATTGGAGTTAAAACGAATGGAAAGAGATAAGCATGCTTACACAGTCAATCCTCAAATATTGGTTGAATTGGTATCGGTCCGCATGGCTTTTGGAAAATACAAAGGCCGTATTCTTTGTGAACTGCCAGAACCTTATCTCGTATGGTTTGAACAGAAAGGTTTCCCGCCCGGGAAAATTGGCGTCCAATTGTCCACCCTATATGAAATTAAATTGAACGGTCTGGAATATCTTTTGAAACCCATCAGAGAAAATCGACAGTGAAACAAGATGGAATATCCACCTGGTTTAGGATTATTATCATTCTCGGAACTGCGGAGCGGCGCAAAGTAATTCCGTACAAGTCCATAACTCTTACTCGTTTTTATCCAAAGGAACTTGCACTTCGGTCATCAGGTCTTCGGACTGGGTTGTGGCTGGTTCATTGAGGTAGATTTCGCGGTTGGGGCCGATGACATGATAGTCATTTGCCTCTATCCAGCGCGCAATCGCATTGTAGGCCTTGCCAAGGTCGTAATAGTTGCCTTTATGCATTACCGAGACTACGTGTTCATAGCCGGGCAATTCTTGCATCTTGAATTCGCCCTCGACTTTCACCGAATTCCATAAGGGTAAGGCCACCTCCACGTCAACGTCGGATTCTTTGAAGTCACTGTCGTGGTAGAGGGTGATCGGTGGGCCTTTCATCAATGCGTGAACTTTACCCAGGTAAGGGCCGATAATAGCAAAAAGTTCACCCACATGCTCATAACTGGGGAGCACCCTGCGAATGGTTATCGCTTTCTGCGGTTTAACTTTCTTTAACTTCACATCATAATCAGGCATTTTCCCTCTTTTTTGTGTCTCCGACAGCCACTCTTCCACACGCATCAGGCGCTCCGCCTCCACTTCCAAGTGCTTTTTTATTTCCACTTGCTTGG
>CAZUXO010000027.1:0-2869 GCA_964624325.1 uncultured Dehalococcoidales bacterium | reverse complement strand
CGCTCGATAAGAGCCCCCTGGCAGCTATTCCCCTGCATAAGTTTCGAACGCTTCAGCCATATTATTATCATCTTCGTTGCTGGCTTTATTCCCTCGAATTGAGTCGCATTTAGCGCGCTCGCTATAATAACATACAATAGCATATGTTGAATAGGCATCAAATTGGGGCATAATTTGTAACATAAATATAAAATCTGAACGTCACAAACGGTTTTGCGGTATTCAATCTCCAGGTAGACTCGTATTCCTCCTCGAACTACTCCCTCACCAGCCGCTTATGCGACACGACCAGGAACGCAGCCCATACCCATATAAAGGGGATGGCAAAGTAAATGGTTTTGTCTCCGAACGAGATCGGGAGATTGGTATTAACTTCTACCAGGGCGTGTAAACCGAATGCTATAATACCGGCTGCGACACCGAGTGCAATGCCATAATCCGGGTTGTTCTTGTCTGCCAGCCATATTCGCCAAATTAGTTTGACAGCAATGATGACGGCTACCACGAGAGCGGCAAATCCCAAGGCACCTGTGTCCGAATATAATTGGAGATAAGCATTATGGGGATTTCCCTGAGCGACAATATACGCTGGCATCTTCAACCACCAACCGCCAACCCCGAAACCCCACAGAGGAGAGTGTTGTAGAGCGGCAATAGTCTCTCTCCATACCTCAAAACGCGTTATTAGCGAGGTAATCGAAAAAGTCGAACTCACCCAACCGACGCTACGAAAAGAATATAGCAGTATGCTTGTAGCCACCAGTAGTGCAGCAGCAGCACTAAAAACCTTGCTGTTATATCGCCGAAACACAAAAAGTACAACTGCTGCTAATACTATCCAAGCGCCACCGCTGGCACTCAGAACTATTATGAACACAAAAACGCTGGCCAATACAGCAGCACTCCACCTGAGCCATGTTTTTTGCTGGAATAGAGATATGGAAACCAGCCCTGGTATTACGACTGCAAAGGCATCACCAACAATATTAAGGCTTCCGTTCAGTGACATTGGCCAATGGGTTGAGTTGGCTAATCTGTACGTCCACTCGTTGAATATAACATGGCGTGCTTCCACTCCTCCCCGAAAAATGGAGAAGGAAAGCAACAGCAGAACAATCGAGACAAATACGCACCATAAAATCCAGTAGATCTTCGGTGCAGTTTCATTCCCTGTTATCCCATAATATAAAAGCACACAAGCCAAGTAGCTGTTTAGAAGAGTTATTCCGAACTGATGGTCAGGGGTGAACCAAAACCCGGAAGCCATTGCGGCGACAGAAATAAGAATAGGGAGGTCGAACGGAGTTCGCCTGGAAACGCGCCCAGTGATCAGCAAGCGAACTGACAGAGGTGCCAATGCAATTAACCAGCTTAACCATAATGGTGGCGTTCCTATCAGGACAGATAGAAAGACAGCAAAAGTGAAGAATGGTTGAGTATAAAAGATGAAAGAGATCAACCGCGAGAAAGGAGGTCCAACTTTCATCGTTTGATTATATCATCACTCAATTAATATAGAAAAAGAATGCCTGATGGGCAGTCTTTTAGTTTGTAAATGACATATTAAATCCCTTTTACGATATCATTAGGCTTTGTGGAACTAAGAAGTTGATTAATTCAAGTTTTCACTGAAGAAACTGGCAACTTTGCTAACATACTCGTCCGGGTTGTTGATGTAACCCTCGCTATGGAGAGCCGCGGGTATATCCCATAAGGTGTTTGTGGGGTCGGTTGAGGCATTGAGTAAAGCCTGGGTATCATTGAGAGTGGTCAGGTCATCGTTCTGCTCGTGTATAAAGAAAATGGGTGCTCTTATACCACCTGCCACCTGGATGGGGTCGACTTCGCGGTAGCGGTAAAGGATAAAAGCACTTAGCCGAACGCCAGGCAAGAAGATGTTCAATAAGGTGGAGGGGATATGCCTTTCGGCAGCCTGGCTATAGATCATGTTGAGCACACTAGTAAAACAACCGTCTAGCACCAGTGCGCCCACTTCTTCTTTGCTGGCGAAGATGCAGGCCGATGCTGCCCCACTGCAGAAGCCGAGGATGCCTATACTGGATGCAGAATGCCCCTGGCTTTTAACATAATCAAAGGCTCCTCCCAGATCGCGGTCAATGTTGAGTAGCGAGTACCCCCTCCCCTGGGAATTGCCGCGGCCACGCAAATCGAAAAGCAGTATATCGAAGCCCAAACGGTTCAGATCTCGCGCCAGACCGAGTGTATCCACCGTTGCGTCCACACGATTTTGAAATCCACCATGTACTACAATGACAGCGTTTTCTCCATTTCCGGGTATATACAAACCTTTAAGCTGGATATAATCCACCCGGCTGGTAAATGCAATGTCGTTGTAAGTCAGCCCCACTGCGGTCGGTGACCCTTCTACCGGGAGCCGTGGTATCTCCATGGCGGCCATAGCGCCGAAGGTTGACAGCCCTGTATACACCAGCAGTACCCCTAGCATAAATGTAATGACTTTGTTCAATCGCGCTTTCCCGCTGTAAATGCTAGCCTCAGGCTGCAGTCAGCAATCTCTCCAGTGGTTTACCCGTTATGGTGCTTTTCCGTGATATATCAGCTGAGGATTAAATTGCGAGTTATACTCTGGCCGTTTTTCTCGCTTTGCCGTTATCCCATTTACAGAAGGGCGCAATATACAAGGATTATCCTACCTATCACTATTTATTTGCCAAAGGTAATTGTCAAGGTCGGGGGCTGTTGGATATTCCCCCAATCGGTGGACACATAGGCTGTAGAGGCGACTATCTGCCCTGAAATGATCGGGCCATCTGCATAGGTGATTCCGACGACATATCCCTGAATAGCCACCCCGGAATAATTGTAAGAGATCGGAAGAGCGTCGTGT
>CAZUXO010000026.1:0-6003 GCA_964624325.1 uncultured Dehalococcoidales bacterium | reverse complement strand
TATTTTGAGGTTGAATGAAACCGGCACCGAAAGAAATAAGAAGCGATATACTCAGGATTTCTAAGATCAGCGGGCATGGGCATATACCAACATGCTTCTCTGTTGTAGAGATATTGTATGCTGTCTATGATACGATCAAACACGATCCTGATAATCCCATAGGGGAAGACCGCGATATATTTATTCTTAGTAAAGGCCATGCGGCACTTGCACATTATTGTATTCTTGCTAAATTCGGATATTTTGATATTAAAGCGGTTGACTCATTCGGAGCTTTCATGTCGGATTTTGGCTGCCACGCTGATAGGCTTAAAATACCTGGTATAGAGGCTTCAACGGGCGCTTTGGGACATGGAATTGGGATTGCAGCGGGAATGGCGTTGGCTCTTAAGATAAAAAAGAGTAATAGAAGGGTCTTTGTGCTGATTGGCGATGGGGAGGCTAACGAAGGATCAGTATGGGAAGCAATTATGGTTTCAGTTAATTTAAAACTGAGCAATTTAACTATTATTTACGATAATAACATGTCTCATCTAAGAGGTCTTCAGATATATAACCCGGCGGATCGGTTTAAAGCATTCGGATGCGATGTAGCAGTGATTAATGGACATAATGTAGAAGAAATAAAACGGGAAATAATTAAAACTTCGGATAACGTAAAACTCATTGTGGCTAATACTAAAAAGGGATATGGGTGCAAGACGCTTATCGAGAACCAATACGAATGGCATAGAAAATCCCCGGACGATAGGGAATTTGATTTGCTGAGGGTAGAACTGGATGAGGAAAAAATTTAGAGATACCATAATGGACTTATCTGCCCACGATGAGAAAGTGGTAATGATACTGGGTGACGTCAGTGTCTACCTGTTTAACGATTTCAAACAGAAGTACCCCGACAGATTTTACAATATGGGTATTTGTGAGAATACTCTAATCAGCGTAGCAGCCGGGTTGAGTTCACAGGGATTTTTCCCATTCGTCCATACAATTGCACCGTTTATTACCGAGAGGAGCTACGAACAGATCAAGCTTGATATGTGTTATAACAAATTCGGCGGAAATATTGTGTCCTGCGGCGCATCTTTTGATTATGCCTGGGACGGTGCAACTCACCACTGCTATACTGATTTAGCCATCTTAAGAATGTTGCCGGATATTGAAGTCATCCAGCCGGGCTCAAGAAAAGAAGTAGATGTTTTAATAAGGAGCCAGTACAATAACGGGAAAACCACTTATTTCAGATTATCGGACCACCCGCATGACATAGATGTCCCTGTTGAATTCGTCAAAGGCGTGGTTTTAAAAGATTCAGGTTCAGAGTTCACGGTAATTACTGCCGGCCCAATACTTGGCAATGTAGTAGAAGCCTGCAGGGATTTAGACGTTAATCTCATTTATTTTCATACGATCAAACCGATCGATAAAGAGTTAATCTCAATGTATAAAAACTCGCAGATTTTAGTTGTTCATGACGCATTTGGTCTATACGAAGCGGTGTGTGAAGTCTCAAATTTATCAGTCTCTTATCACGGCATGCCGGATGAATTCTGTTGCTGGTATGGAGAATTGGCTGATACAAGGAGAAAGATAGGACTGGATGTGAAATCCATCAGAGAAAAAGTACGCAGTAAAATAGAAAAATATGGGATTTCATAAAAGCGGATACAGAGATGTTTTTTAATGGAAAAAGCGTACTTGTTACCGGTGGGTCTGGATTTGTGGGCACTCATTTTGTTCAGGAACTTCTTAATCAAGGTGCTAGAGTCCGTGTGACTGTACATAAAAGAACTTTAGTTATCAAAGATCAAAGCATAGAAACAGTTAATGCAGATTTAACGAGACAGGAAGATTGTCAGGCCGCGATGAGAGGAATTGACTATGTCGTGCATGCAGCCGGAGCAGTTTCTGCTTCCGGAACCACCGCCATCGAACAAATGCCAGCTATCACGACAAACCTCATTCTCACGTCACAAATGCTTCAGGCTGCATGGGCCGGGCAAGTCGAGCGGTTCTTATTATTCAGCAGTAGTACTGGTTATCCTGTTGCTGACCATCCTGTTAAGGAAGAGGAGATGTGGAGCGGTCCTATGCACTCCTCATATTTCGGTTACGGATGGATGAGGCGCTATCTTGAACGTCTCGGTGAATTCGTAACGTCTAAATCCAAGATGAAAATTGCTCTTGTACGGCCCACTGCCGTCTACGGCCGCTGGGACAATTTTGATCCTAGGACCGGCCACGTTATCCCTGCGTTAATCCGCAGGGCTCTTAAGAAGGAGAATCCCTATGTAGTATGGGGCAGTGGGAATGAGGTCCGCGATTTTCTGCATATAACTGATTTTGTGCATGGTTGCCTGCTCCTGCTGGAAAAGCATGCAACCTGTGACCCTGTAAATATCGGCTATGGGAAGGGTTCTACAATTAAGGAGATAGTCACTATAATATTGAAAGCGGCCGGCAACGAAAATGCCGTCGTTAAATATGATAACACCAGGCCGACGACCATACCTTTCAGGATGGTAGATATTTCAAAAGCAAAGAAATTGCTGGGTTTTGAACCAATGGTCTCACTTGAGGAAGGGCTGGCTGATACTGTTAAATGGTATTCTGAAAACCGAGTAAGGTTCAACACCTTATAATAGATCAGGGAGTAAAAATGCTTGATCGCCAGGTAAGGAAAGAGCTTTTATCCAAAGGGAAACCTGAACCTAAGAATGTTCCTTGGTGGGGTGAGCTGAATTTCGGCGGCTGGTATACGGAAGCCGAAGTCGAAGCGGCCGTCCGGGCGATACGTGAGTCGATGCACTGGTCGCTGGGGTTTGGCGGTCCTCACCCCAAAGCTATCGCCGATTTTGAAGGTGCCTTTGCCGAATACTGCGGGGCTAAATATGCCGTTGCCATTACCAACTGTGGTGTTGGACTTGATATGGCCGTAATGTGCCTTGATTTGCAGCCTGGCGACGAAGTGATATGTCCTGCTATAAACTATAAAGCATCTCAGATGGTGATATTGGCACACGGTGGGAAAGTAGTATTTTGTGATATTGACCTCAGGACGTTGAATGTTGATCCTGGAGATGTGGAAAAGCGGATAACACCTCGTACCCGTGCTATATGCCCGGTCCACCAGACCGGGTTGGCGGCGCCGATCAATGAACTGCTGGAGATTGCGGAACGGCACCCTCATCCTGTACATGGGCCTTTGAAAATCATTGGTGATGCCGCCCGGGCATGCGGCGCCAGCTATTACGGGAATAAAGTGGGTGCCAAGGAATGGGTAACCGCCTTTAGTTTTCACAGTCAGAAGCTGATGACTACACTTGGGGAAGGTGGGGCAGTCACCACAAATGATTCCGTGCTTGCTGAAAGAATGCGGGACCTGTGCCACTATGGCGGTGAACGTGGTTGGGGAATGAATAACAGAATGAACAAAGTGCAGGCTGCAGTGGGACTGGTTCAGCTCAACCGACTGGATGAAATGAACGGCATGCGGCGCAAAGCTGCGTACCGGCGCAATGAACTGCTGGAAGGAGTGCCGGAGATTATCCTTCCCTATGAACCTCCTGGTTACGAGCATACCTACTATGTATATCCGATATTAGTCCAGCCAGAATGGGCAGGCACGAAACGGGATCGAATAATATCTATAATGGAGGAGAAATATGGCATAGTCTGCAGTATAACAAACAGGCCGACTTATTTGCGCTGGCCGTATATTGCAGACAAATGCGGGACTCCGAAATTACCCGTGTCCGAGGATGTAGGACAAAGGTTGTTTTGCCCGCCGTTGCATCCTTTGTTTAACGAGGAACAAGAATTATTTGTCTCTGCCGGCATTCTTGAGGCCGTTGATATCGTTAAGAGGGAGGGTTAGTGTCTGCTTCGGATAATGAAAATAATCTAAAATGTTCGCTGGAGGGGCTTCCACAGGTGGTATCAGTTGATCAAGTCAAGATTGAGAATAATATAATAAAATATATGTCTTTCGAGACACGATCGATCGGCCAGATTGAAGCTCGACAGCTCGATTTAAATGATGCTCCTGCATTATTTGATTTCTATACGGCAGGGCTTTCTGAGAAACCGAAGCGACTTTTTGCACCATATCCACTTTTTCATACTCCACCAGGTTCAGCCAGCGAACTGGCTGATAGAATAGCAGACTGGAAAAAGGAGCATGATTGGACTGCGATAAGCCTTGTGAAGGATGAACGTATAATCGGGTTATGCCTTTTGAAGAGGTTCTGGACCGAGCAGGTGACCAGCGGCATAGCGATTAGGGATGAGTTTGTTAAACTGGGGCTCGGCTATCTGCTGCAAAAAATCATTGTTGAGCAGGCGCGCCTTCTGAAGTTGGATAAGTTCCATGTCAAGATAGTTTCGGATAACCTGTCTTCGGTGCGGCTTCACGAAAAATGCGGTTTTAAACAGACCAGAATACTCCCGCCTCCATTGTACGAGGAAATATTAAAATATCTGAACGAATGTGACATGAAAAACGGAATAAAGGCGAAAGACAGGCGGATTATTGAAATGGTGGTGGAGTTGGACAATGACAGAAATCAATAGATCGCTTAATGCCGAAGATTTTGCCGAGGCTTTCGGTGCGGATGAAGGCGAGGTTTTGAATTGTTGCGGCGAGTTGCTGAATTCCTTGCGCTTTGATTACAGACTTTGCCCTCAGGAAATGCGCGAGAAAATATTTCTTGATGTTATTAAGAAATGCGATGATGATAAGCTATCGGTTTCAGGATCGCACAGGGTGGATGACTGGCGGTCTGGGTGGGGACAAAATTTACAGGAATTCAACATCTCGGGTGGTGATTTAAATGCATTGTCACCCAAAGACTGGCATGGTGACCGGCCTTTGAGGTATAAGGGAGACTATATTATAGCCAACTCGGATACATTCGAACGTGATTTTACCTTTGTTTTTAAGTATTGGTTATATAAAAAGTACTTTCGTGAATATGAAAACATCTATGAGTTCGGCTGCGGTACGGGGCATAACTTAGTAATCATGGCTAAGCTTTTCCCGGAGAAAAAGCTTTTTGGTATGGACTGGGTTCCGGAATCGCAGGAATTACTTGGGGCTATTGCCAGAAAATATGGGTGGAATATACATGGCGCTCAATTCGATTTTTTCAAACCTGACTATAAATTGGAGATATTACCCAACAGCCTTATGTATACATCGTCGGCGCTCGAACAACTGGGTGATAATTTTACCAGATTTTTAGACTATTTGCTGGCCAAAAAGCCGGGGTTATGTGTCAATGTGGAATGTATGGCGGAGTATTATGATGAAAGCAATCTTTATGATTACGTCGCACTTAGATATCACAGGAAAAGGAATTACCTGGACGGTTTTCTTACACGGTTGAGAGAAATGGAAAAAAATAATAGGATAAAAATAATCGCTGCCAAGCGTACAGGGTTTGGTAGCTTGTATCACGAAGGATATATGTACGTTATCTGGAAGATATTATAATGGATTCAAAGCTCAAGGTAGGCATGGTTCAAATAGGTGAAAATTTCGGCGGTCAATACTATTTGCCGTATTCAGTCGGGTTGTTGCAAGCGTATGCTCAAAAATACCTTGAAAATGTTAGAGATTTCGAGTTCTTATTACCTATTTACAAAAGGGTCCCGATAAATGAGGTTCTCGCGTATTTCAAGGACGTAAGAATAATCTTTTTCAGCGCGTATTTATGGAACCTGAGATATAGCTTAGAAATTGCGCAGCAAGTTAAATTGGCTAATTCAAACTGTATTACTGTTTTTGGTGGTCCACAGATTCCCGATCGACCTGAAGCACTGGATCGGATGCTTCGAAAATATCCGTATATCGACATAGGATGTTACGGCGAAGGGGAGATACCCTTCATTAAGATACTGGGGAATTTTTCTCGACGAAGATGGGCAGAAGTGCCATCAATCGGCTTTATTAATTCCAACGGTTCATTAGTTCAAACTCCCTGTTCCGACAGGATTTCCAAC
>CAZUXO010000025.1:0-2808 GCA_964624325.1 uncultured Dehalococcoidales bacterium | reverse complement strand
CCTGCAAGAATGTATGTTTCAGTGGGTGGCAAAGATATCTCTGGATATGGAGATGGTGTTGCTTGTGGTGGTTGAACAACACATGAAGATTCAGCTGATGATCCATAATAGGAGTTAGAGCCCTCGAATTTTGCGATGATGGAGTATTTGCCTGGGATGCTTGGAGTCTGCCACGCGTAGCTGAATAAACCGTTGGCATCGCTTGTGGCTGTGCCTATTGGGATATAGTTGTTGTTTGGATCAACAGCGTATATGGAAACGGGAACACCTGTTGCGTTGGTCGGCTTGGGGAATTGCTGATAGACATATCCCATCCAATCGCTCATGCTTGCATCAGACATTGCAGGAACTCCGTTTGGAAAGCGCAGTGTCAAAAGTGTGCTCTTTGTACCTGGCGAAACATCCAATACTGTGCCCTGTATCACTATGCTGTCCCCTGCGTCAACACCCGTTAGTGGCGTTTGTACGGTGGTAGCGCTTGGGCCTTTACCGAGTGCATATATTTGTTGGTCATAGCTGTTCATAGTCGTTATTATGCTGTCTCCGATGATGGGATACCCGCCCCAGTGAGTCCCACGGAACAATCCATCTTCTCGCCATATTAGATCGCCAGTTGTTGCATTGAGGCATATCATTGGTGCTCCAGGTGGCAGGGTCTGCTGATAGCCTGAGTGTTCAGTTGAGGTTACGTAGATCATGCCGTTTGCAATGAACATTGGGTATAGTGGCCATTGTGCCCAAGCTGCACCCTGAGCATTGGGGTTGACAGCGTTGTATTTCCACAGCAGTTTGCCATTTGTAGTGTCATAGCAGTAAAGTACTCCAGCATAGCTTCCTTGGTAGAATCTGCCGTTGTAGACTGCATCAACCAGACGACTTGATGTAGCGGAACTGCCGATCATCAAATAGTCTAGATAGGTGCTCTCTGGTTCAGTTGACCATAGGAACTGCCCTGTTTCAGTGCTAAAAGCATAATCTTGAATTAGCTCTTTTACGCCCAAGATTAGCACACCGTTCTTAGAGTAATCACTTGTCGCTTGCCAGCCTATTGTAACGTTGCCAGATGCCCAGGTTGCGGGAGTTGTCCAAACATTATTGAAAAGTAACTGTCCCGCGGTATTAGACGCTCTGCTTATTGCCCACAAGTTAACAGCGGTAGTGTTGTAGGTTCCACCGATTATTCTGTCATCAAGCACTGATAGTACGCTTCCAGGCAGACCCTTTGGTATTGACACGTTCCACATGTATCCGTTTAGTCCCAGAGGTGTTGGAGCGTATGGTGCAGGTTGCGAGTTAATAGTTGTCCCAGCCAGGCCTGTCGCGTTAACAACTTTGCCTTCTGGCATCCATTGTCCAAAGCCCATAGAGCCAATTTCTGTGCTTGCGTAGAGCGCTGGTATGTTGGTTGAGTTCCAAAGTGTCATCCAGCCGTTTGCCTGATTTAGAGTGTATATTAGCAATTCACCGTTTGGACCATACACTGTGCTTCCTGAAGGAATGCCGTATAAGGTATACATGTAGTTGCCGTTGATTGGGTCAAATGCGCACCAGAAAGTGCCAGCTGTTGAAGGAAGACCGAGAATTGAACGTGTTCCAGCGTTGCCTGTTGCCCACAAATATGCGTAAGAGCCCAAAAGGTCAATTGAATTCCAACTAAATATCTGTCCGCGCGCTAACGTTAGGTTGTTTAGCAAGGGTTTTTCCCATAGAGTTTCACCTGTATGCAGATTTATGGCATGGTACTGGCGGGTGATGCCGACGCTTGAAGTGTCGGGATAGTAGAGGTTTCCAAGCATTATAACGCTTGCTAGGAATTTGCCTTCGTATGCGTCTCCAGCTGACATTCTAGCCAAGGTACTGTTTGACCATGGGTCCATTGATCCACCAACTAAACCTCCTGCTTGATCTAACGAACGGGTCCATAGTATGTGAGGTGATTGGGGGGCGTAGTCGTTTCCGAGGGCGATGCGGTTATAGGTTGGAGCCAAGTTAGAAGCTGTTAGCCAATTTCCTCCAATCGAAGGCCAGGATAGGAACTGATCATTTATTGGACGTGACCAGTATTCAGATGGCAGAGGGACTCCAGTGTAAGCTGGTACGGGTTCATCTTGCACAGTAAAGGTGACAACAGGGCTATCGCTTGCTAGCATAACTGTGCCTGCAGCAGCTACAGTACTGGTG
This sequence comes from uncultured Dehalococcoidales bacterium, assembly GCA_964624325.1. Taxonomy (GTDB): domain Bacteria; phylum Chloroflexota; class Dehalococcoidia; order Dehalococcoidales; family UBA1222; genus SURF-27. The sequence continues at coordinate 627 of CAZUXO010000025.1, read as the reverse complement.
GCTCCGTTGAGTTGTTCAGGGAAATGCGACTGTATCGTGTAGTTGCCAACCATTGCGGGTGTATAATAACACCACGATCCACCTGTAGAGTCTGTTTTGAACGGCCCAAGGATATTACTTTTTCCATCCGGATTTGTGACTGTTACGGTAATTCCGGTCCATAAATACAAGTAAGATGCGGTTTGGTCTGTAATTCCAAAACGGAATAGCATTTGCTGGCCGACACCGTTGGGGTTAGGCGTAGCACCTATAAAGGCATAGGTTGTCTTTGATGAGGCGCCTTTAGCTGTTGGTACAGCAACAATAGAGATAGTCATGGAAGTCATAAGAATCAAGGTAATAACGATTGCAAGAATTTTATTTTTACTTATTTGCATTTTCGACAATTTTCTCCTTTAATTTTTTCGTATACTTCCTAGTATACACTTGGAAGTGTTGGTTCTCTATGTATATAATTTTTTTGTGAATCCCGCGTTTTCTACTGGAGCTGTATTTTTCCGAAGATTTGCCAGGACCGCGGGGCTGCAATCAGGTTCGAAAAGTCGATCCTTTTCTAAGTATTGCGACAACTATGCAGGAGAGTACAAGAAAAACCAGCGCCAACCCGAAGATGGCAAGCGGAACCCT
>CAZUXO010000024.1:0-2601 GCA_964624325.1 uncultured Dehalococcoidales bacterium | reverse complement strand
ACCCTTTGTTTCCAGCATTTGCATAACGGGGGAAGGTTCTTGAATAAGTAGATCCACACGGGCATAGCCTAGGGCACTTTACAGAATTAGCGAAGCCAATCCTGATGACTTGGCTATAATGGTAAGTAACACTCTATTTACTGTGTTCCATTAGGGATCGACATTCACTCACTGGTTCATTCCGTGGAAGTATCCCTTTCTGGTTATTGTGTTAATTGATTGTTATTTGTCAGAACCCCCCTGTAGATCATAGCGCTTGATGCTGCAATCTGTAACGGGGCGGTCTTTGAACGGGCAATTGAGGCAAAAACTGAAGCTGTTTGGCCTGTCCCGGATCACCCTGCGAATTTGTGTTGCTTGTTTGCTGCGCCAAATCTCCTCGAATGTTGCACCATCAGCAAGCTTGCCATAGGGCTGTAGTGCGTTGCAGTCCTGATCGCAAGCAGTCACGCTTCCATCGGAAAACACGGCCGGAAATGTAAAAGCTTTTTCACAGATGAAATCTGTACGGTTGATGCGCTGATCGTTCTCATATTGATAGGCGCATAAAGCCTTGTCAACGGGTTTGAGTTTGTTATAAGAATCGTCCGGCGCATCTATTATTGACAAAGTGCGGACGGTCAGAATGTCAAAATGATTGTTGGCAGAAAAAGAGGGGAGCTCTTGCATTTCATGTTCGTTATGCCGCATGGCAATAAAGCGGTGATGCAGTATGGGAAAACGACTGTGTCGTTCTTTTTTCATGCGAGCCAGTTCCCTGACTCCGTAAAGCGCTGGAGCCAATTTTGCTCCCACACGGAACTTTGCATTGGTTTCGTTGGAAATGCCGTCCAGGCATACAATGAGGTAAGTTGGAGGAAAATCAATCAGTGCCTGTAACACCCGGTCGTCATCCAGATTTTGCCCGTTGGTTGAAATGAATGTGTTGATGCCTCGGTTGTGCTGAAGACGTAGAATATCGCGTATATCGGGATGAAGCAATGGCTCTCCCCATCCCCATAGACTTGCCGTGAGCAGATAGGGCCCTACCTCTTTCAATAATCGTTCGAAAAGCGCCGGGTCCATCGCCTGTGGTTTCCTGGTAAGCTCACCGATCCCGGTTGGACACACATGGCAGCTAAGATTGCAGTAATTGGTGAGTTCTATTGACATATGAATTGGCCAGCTCCATGGATTAGTTTTCTGGTAGATTAGGTTAGCGCCGGCCCTTAAAATGTTTAAACGCTTTGCCGCGGGTATGTTTGAAGAGTGGCACGGCATCAAATCATATTCGAAATCGTAACGGCCCCGGATGGCGACATCGGTGAATATTTTAAAGCTGTCTTTAAAATATTGCCGGCGTTTTGCATTCCTCATTTATTTAGCTCCATGGTATCGTTGTGTGGTAAAACTCGTAGCAGGCCATTATTTCGGTGGTGGCGCCAACCCTGAAGGCATAACTTGTCAATAGTCCGAGAATTTCGTTTGTCGCCGTATCCGGATAAACCAGGTATATTCGCCAGCCTCCCTGAATCTAACATAATCAGCCTTAAGCGTCAAAGAAGCTGATGGTGATAACAGACAACAGAGGCAGCCGGGTTATGAAGAAGCTTATTCGAACGATATTTTCTGCTTCTCCGATGCCATGCCTCAAATCTACGGGTATGGAAGCATTTGTCCTGATTCACATGCGCGTTGGCGGTATTCTATCGTCATTTGAACGTCTTAAAAGTATCAGTATCTTGACGCGTAGACCCGGCCTTTATTCGGTATATTGTAATGGATGGCTACGCTAATCCGAATAAGGAAATATCTTACGATTGAACTGGTCATTACCCGCCTGTATACCCCAACAGTCTGCGGATCAATGTGCTTAACCTCACCCGAAGGTGTGTGATGATCAATCGCGAGAAAAAACCCTTTTTCAATTTTACATCCTTGTCTGAACAAATCCATCTCAACCATGTTATCTTCATTAATAGTTTGGCCGTTTTTGAACTCATAACACCTGAATCGTATCTTTTGTAAGGCTTTCGTTGTAAGAAACAAGCAGCCAGCTCCAGTCAGGCCAGCATAGTTGTTGCGGAACCTGTAACCGCTAAACAGGGCATCATTGTTTTTGATTTCTTTCTCCATTATGCTTACTACATTCAGATCAAAGGTCATATCGGCATCAAGAAAAAGCAAATTGTTTTCCCCTGGAAGAGATAAAAAGTATCGACGGATCGATTCTCTGGCACTAGCGATATTCCATAGCCTGCTTTTCGCATAGCTGGGTTTCTTCGGATGGTGCGAAATTACTGCTCCCCTGAGCTGCCAATGTTGAAGCAGGCCTTTTAGCTCTGCCACGTAAGTCAGGTCATCAGTGCTGAAAACCAATGAGCAATCAGGCCGGTTGTTCTGGTTTTGTTTCTGGTTACTTAGAAATTTGTCCAGAGCATATGCACCATCACGATATACAGGGGTTCCAATGATGATAGTTATTAAACTGCCTACTTCGAGATATTACGAATAAAATATAACTTTTAAATTAACAATATGCAAGGCAGTTGCTTATTGCCGTTTTACACAAATTTTAAAATCCTGTTCTTAACACAATTGCATCTCTTATGCTAAACTACG
>CAZUXO010000023.1:0-4791 GCA_964624325.1 uncultured Dehalococcoidales bacterium | reverse complement strand
GAAGCAAAGGGAGAGCCTCTTCACCCTCTATTGAAGTTAAGGGTCGAAAGAGCTGGTTATTCCTTATTCTCTGCCACCGCTATCTTGCGCGGTGTGGCGCTAAAGGAAACCAACCCTCCAAGCAATAGCAAGAAACCGCCTATCCATATCCATTTCACAAGGGGGTTTATCAGCACCATTATTTTCCCCTGATTGGTAGTACCGTCGAAGTCTTCGAAAATGACATAGTAGTCCTCGAGAAGATTGCTGCGTATCGCTACTTTGTTACTAACGAGGCTCATATCGGTAATGGTCTGCCCGGAAGAGATAAACTGCAATATCTGTGTGGGATGAATAGACCCGGCGGCTTTTCCGTCGCGAGATATGTCCATGTTAGCCCTCACTGTGAGCCACACCACATTGTCACTCTTTTGCTCAGTAGAAGAACCGAACCCGTTATATGTCAGAGTGTATCCCTTGAGAGTGACAGAATCGCCCACATTGAGCGTCTCCTCCGCCTGGCTCTTATACACAGACGACCCGATGATACCGAGCGTAAACACCACGATTGCAATGTGGATGATGTAACCACCGTAACGGTTGCGGTTTGCCAAAAACAGCCCCCAAAATGCGGGTAGTACACCTTCTTTTTTACCGCGCATGCGGGCGGCCACATCGCCCCCCCACTTTATAGTGGTTGCGCTGAAAACCAAGGCCAGTATAAAAAAGGGCACCAGAGCATGCCACTCCGAAAAACCCGCTATAAGCAGGACTATTACAGCCAGCAACCCAGTTGCAGTCGGCCAGATAAGCTGTCTGCTCAGTTTCTTTAGGTCTGGTTGCTTCCAACCTACCATGGCACAAAGGCCTGCCAGCAAAACAATCAACAAAAAGACGGGCAGATTTACGACATTAAAATATGTCTTCGGGGGGATAATATTGGTAAAAACCGGGAGCGTCGTCCCCACAAGGATAAAAACGGTGGAAATAACCAGCAGAAGGTTGACCGCCATAAATGTGCCCGTTCCAGAGATGATGGCGTCATCACCCTCATTGCTTTTGAGAAATCTGCGGCGGTCGATAAGAAGCCAAACCGAGCCTATAAGAGCAATGATAAGAAAGATGATAAACACCGGCGTCATGGGAGTCTGGCCGAAGGTGTGCACTGAACCCTTGACGTCCGAGCGCGTCAGGAAAGCACCAAAAATGGTCAGCCAGAAAGAAGCTATGGCCAGAATAATTGTCCAAACCTTGAACATCCCACGGCGCAGGTACATCATGCCGGAATGCAAGAAAGCTGTAATAAGCAGCCAAGGCATCAGCCCGGCGTTTTCCACCGGGTCCCAAGCCCAATAACCACCCCAGCCCAACTCTGCGTAAGCCCACCACATACCCAGCACGTTACCCAATCCCAACAGTAGCCAGGCGGCGATAGCCCAACGCTTTGCAGAAAGGACCCAGGCGTCATCCAATTTTCTATTAAAGAGTGTGGCAATGCCTAAGGCAAACGGCACAGTGAAAAGAGCGTAACCCGCTAATAGCAGCGGTGGGTGGATTATCATGCCGATGTTTTGTAAAACAGGTTTTAACCCGGCACCATCAGCGGGAACCGGTGAAAGTGACTGGAAAGGACTCTGTATGAAGAGCAGGATTAGAAAGAACATTTCGGCAATAAGGATGACGGGTAGGGCGTTCGGCATCAGCTCCCGGTCTGTTTTGTTGCTACGCCATAACAGGAAGGCTCCTGAGAGTGCCACAATCCACCCCCAGAAAAGGAGGGATCCAGCGTTGCCGGCCCACAGTCCTGTAATAAGATAAAGGAGCGGAGTATCGCGGCTGGAATAATCTGCGACGTACTGCAGGCTAAAATTATGCGTCAGTAGAGAAACAAGGAGAAGCACCACTGCCAGACTCACCAGCCCGGCGACGGCAAATACGCCATACCGGGCGTTCATCGGAAAGCCGTATTTGTTCTTGCGCGAATCGAGTAAAGCGGCTGAGATCGAATAGATTGCCACCAGGAAAGCCAGAATTAGTACCGCATTGCCCAGTAAGGACATGCCCTGTTCCTCTCCGCCTAAGCAGGCTCGTATTTAGATCCGCATTTGACGATGATGCTGGTGCCTTTGAAGTTACCGCTGGCAGCATCATATTTGCCCTCGACAACTGCCTGCTGACCTGGCTTGAAAGTGTCGGGGGGAGTGGTGCCATTATAGACCACCGATAGCTTAAGGTTCTGGTTGGTCACATCCAGAAGGGTAAAGTGATAAGTAAGCCCAACTTTAGCAGGGGGGACAGTCTGGTCAACTAATCCACTAACTCGAATTGTCTGCCCAGCCAAAGTTGTTTCCTTGGCGAGAAACTCCCCAACATCATAGTAGTAAGTCCCCGTGCCCATGAACCCGACATACCCCAAAACCACAGCGGCAATAAGGACAATTACGGCACCAATAATGAATTTCTTGTTTTTTATCATGGAATATCCTTAAAAAGGAGCTGTTTCGTAACGAGACGGGAAATCTCAACTTGTTTCATTATAACACAAACATTTTTCCGAGTATCAGATGATCTTTTGGTCAGCGGTTTAAGCTGCTTTCTGAAAACTTTTGCGAGTCCGAATCGCTGGTAAAACAGAGGGGTGGCTAGAACCACCCCTCTGTCTGATATCAAGCCTCTGGTGGTGTTATTTGGGGGCGGTGTGGCAGCCGACCTGGGTCGTGCAAGTGTCCTCTGTACGGCCGGTGTGGTCGGCATTTGAACCCGCTTTTACCGCATATACGCCAGGGTTAAGAGTAGAACCGGCGGCCTTGCCATCCCACGTCGGAGCAAAGGGGCTCGCGTTAGCCGCCCCCAGACCATGGCACAGAGGCAGGCACAGCCCCTTATAAGCCGTCAGAACCACAGCACTATGGGTCGTAACAGCCGGAGCTATTTCAGACAAAGCCTTGCCCTGGGAGGAAGAAGAAGCTGGGGGAATCGTAGTAGTTGGGATCATAGTGGTAGTTGGAGGAGTCGTGGTAGTGATGCTGACCGGAGGTGTGCTCACGGACGTGGTAGTCACGGGTTTGGTTGAAGTGGTTGGATGTGTGGTCGTTGTGGTCGAAGCGATAGTCGACGCGGTCGTCTTGCCGCCTCCACAGCTTAAAACGAGAAGAGCCATGGTTAACAAAGAGACCAAAATGAACATCAAAGACCATGCTTTCATAGCGCTAACTCCCTTAAAAATTATCCCTTTAGAGTTACTTCATTGTCCCATAGACGAAGAAAGTAACTAACAAACATTCTAGCATTGGCTTGATAATCGGTCAAAGGACAAAAAGCGAAGGGGGCGACTAACGCCGCCCCCTTCGCAATTGACGATGGTTTTATTTTTTAGGAAGCAGGAACAGCATGGCAATTTGCCTGCAAGCAATCGGTTTCGTTAGTACGGCCGGTGTGGTCAGCTTTCGAGCCAGCTAAAACGGTATATACACCGAGATTCACCAGTGAGCCGCTTGCTTTGCCGTCCCAGGTGGGTGCGTAAGGCTGAGCATTGGACATACCCAGGCCGTGGCACATCATGCACAGCCCCTTATACGAAGCCAATACGGCTTTGCTATGCGTGGTATTAGGCAACCCAATCTCAGGCAGCGTCAAGGCAACCGCAGTGGTAGTGGGCGGCGGAGCTGTGCCGGTACCAGTTGTGCCACCAGGGGTCGTAGACGGGCTTGTGGTAGTCAAAGGAGGTGCTGTAGTAGTTTTGGGAGGGGTATATTTGTGGCATCCAGCCTGCATGCAGTTCTGGAAAGTGTAAAGAGTATGGTCAAACGGCAGGGTTGTCAGCTTTACCTGATCGGCCGCATGGCATACATTGCAATTCTCGAAACGCACATCCAAAGGGTGAGGCATAGGTAAAAACTTTTTATCACCAAGCTTCGTAGTGCGTCCACAGGCAGAAGCCACAGGAAGAACCACCAACACCAAAGCAATTAAAATAAGCAGCTTTTTATTCATCTCTTTCTCCTAGCTCTTATTCGTGCCCGTCTTTAATTTGTCATACCAGACGGGGTGATGATGCTCGACAGTCTTTTTAGACATGGTTCCGGTGAACCATGAGAAGAAAGCCGGCCAGTGGCCAAGTACTACCACCATACCGACGTGCACAATAATATAAAGTATAGTAAATACCATGAAGACGTCATGGATTACTGTAGCCCAGCCCACCACATCAAACGAGATAGGCCAAACATGCCAAGCTACTTTAACAGCACCGCTGATGAGCATCACAATGCCGATGGCAGCAAAGGGAACGAAAGCCCCTTTCTGGGAAGACATATATTTATCCTCCGCATCCCATTTGCGGCGCAGGAAATACTTACCGATAAAGCCCTGGATGAGATCTTTCATGTTGGGGACAAGTAACATCCAATCCCGCGTGGCAATATAGTCGGCTCCGAAGAAAAACCCTCCAAAAAGGGTCATCAGCACGGCAAAGTAATGTACGTTTAACACCGGGATGACCTGCCCCAGCGTCTGGTCAAAAACTGGCAATACCCAGAAAGATTTGCCGTCCATAACGAAGAAGCCCATCATGACACCGGAATAAATTAAAACGAAAATTCCAAATCCGGTAGCCCAGTGAGAAATGAAGGAGCCAACCCCGTGGCGCGTGACAATCTCACCTTTGATTGCGTTTTTCTTTTTAAGCAACCCCCGGGCCACTCCCAAAATCAACCCAACCACCACCGAAGCGACTATGCCCCACTGGGCGTGGTTGTTGTTGAACAAAGAAGTATCTTTGTATGATGTATATGACAAGTAGATGCCCACCCC
>CAZUXO010000022.1:0-5244 GCA_964624325.1 uncultured Dehalococcoidales bacterium | reverse complement strand
CCCTGTGAGAAACAAAAAGGACAGCCTGGTCAAAGTCTATACCGGCAACGGCGAGATGGAAGCTCAGGTTATTAAAAGCCTTCTGGAGAGCGGCGGAATACGCTCGCTTATGCAAGGCAACGCCGCCATGTCCATGCAACCGTTCGTAATGGACGGCATGGGAGAGGTGAAAATAATGGTAGCAGAAGCGCAGGCCGCTGAGGCCAGGAAGATAATAGAGGCAAAAGCAGATGTTTAGCTGGTTCGCAGGTGATTCCAACGAGCGCGAGCTTAAAAAGCTGGCGCCTATAGTAAAACGCATCAACGAGCTCGAACCCGATTTTCAGAAGCTCAGCGACGAGGAACTTAAAGGCAAGACCGCCGAGTTTATGAAACGGCTGATCGATTCTGTTGCGAGTAAAAAGCAGGAAATAGACGATGTCAAAAAAGACCTGGCCGAAGCCCAAAGCTGCTTAAATGCCATCGATGAGATCGACCGGAAGGCGGAGATTTCCGTACAGTGCAAGAGATTGCAGGATAGCAACAGGGAACTGGCTAAAGAGATGCGCAAGGAGGAGAACGCCTTCCTCGATTCACTGCTGCCCGAGGCTTTCGCCGCAGTGCGCGAAGCCGCAAAAAGAAAGATCGGACAACGCCATTTTGACGTGCAACTGATGGGCGGCATGGTGCTTCACCACGGCCGTATCGCCGAGATGCGCACTGGCGAAGGCAAAACTCTTGTGGCCACACTACCCCTTTATTTGAACGCTCTTACCGGGCGTGGAGTGCACCTGGTCACCGTTAACGACTACCTGGCGCGGCGCGACCCCTACTGGATGGGTCCCGTCTTCAATGCCCTCGGCTTGAGCGTGGCCAGCATTTATCCCATGCAATCTAACGCGGAACAACTGCCCTCGCGCCTGTTCGACCCCAATTACGACACAGGCAAGGGCAACGACCCGTGGCGTCATTTCAAGCCCATAACGCGCAAGGAAGCCTACCAGGCTGATGTCACCTACGGTACCTCCGCCGAGTTCGGTTTCGATTATCTGAGGGACAATATGGCAGTGGACCTCAGCCGGACGGTGCAGCGAGAACAGAATTATGCCATTGTGGACGAGGTAGATAACCTTCTTATCGACGAAGCGCGCACGCCCCTCATCATCAGCGCCCCGGATGTCGAGTCCAGCCAGAAATATCAAATATTCGCACAGATCGCCCATCAGATGAAGGGAAAGTTGGTAAGAGGCAAGGACGAAGAATCCGAAGCCGAGACAGGCGCCGATTATACCTACAACGATAAAGACCGCAGCGTCTCTCCTACGGACGAAGGATTTGCGCACATCGAAGGCCTCCTCAAGCGCCAAGGTCTGCTAAAAACTGATAGCCTTTACGACCCGGCTAACGCCGACCTGATGCGCCATCTGCGCAACGCCTTAACAGCTAAGGAATTCTACAAACGAGACCACGAGTACATGGTCAAGGACGGCGAAGTGCTCATCGTGGATGAGTTCACTGGTCGCGTCTTGGTCGGGCGGCGCTACTCTGAGGGCTTGCACCAAGCTATTGAAGCGCAGGAACACGTCAAGGTGCAACAGGAGACAAAGACATTCGCCACCATCACCATTCAAAACTACTTCCGCATGTATGCCAAGCTAGCCGGCATGACGGGCACAGCCGTCACTGAGGCCGAGGAGTTTTCCAAGATTTACAAGCTGGAGGTGGTAATCATTCCCACCAACAAGTCTCTCGTACGCGAAGACCTCAGCGACCAGATATTCAAGGATGAAAAGGCTAAGTTCAAGGCACTGGTAAACGAGGTGGAAGAGGTTCACAAGCAAGGCCGCCCCGTGCTCATCGGTACAGTTGCCATCGAAAACTCGGAAATACTGGACGACATGCTCAACCGCCGCGGTGTCAATCACAATGTGCTCAACGCCAAGAAGCATGAGAAGGAAGCCAATACAATCTCCCAAGCGGGCGGACTCGGAGCCGTCACCATCGCTACCAATATGGCAGGCCGCGGCGTAGACATTATCCTTGGTGGGGACCCATGGGCTTATGAACCTTCTGATGATATTCTGGATATCTTTGGGAAACAGGAGATTGATTCTGCTAGAAAATTGTTAGGTAAAGACATTACCAAGGAAGTATATCCAACCGAGATTTCTGCTACGATCAATATCTTACACCGGGTGGAGGATTCTCTTCGTCAAAAACGAAGGGAGAGTGTCCTAAATTCAATCTACATTGAGAACGATGAAATAAAAAGTATCCGAAATGAACAAGTTAGTATTTATGAGAAATTGGCGGAAGGATTTAAGGATTGGAAAAAGAACATTATTCTCGAACTGAAACGAGCGGCGGAAATTGCATCTAAAAGCAACAACCAAGAGAAAGTAAGAACACTCAATACAGCGATTGAAAAGCTATCGAAACCGTCTGATGATTATTTCGCGCAAATAGAAACAATCCTTACGAAACACGACTCAGATCTGAAAAATTGGCAATCAAATCATGACAAAGTCGTGGCTCTGGGCGGTCTGCACGTCCTCGGCAGCGAGCGCCACGAAGCGCGCCGTATCGATAACCAGCTCAGGGGCCGCGCCGGACGCCAGGGCGACCCCGGTTCTTCGCGCTTCTACGTCGGATTGGACGACGAGCTGATGCGAAGATTCGGAGGCGAGCGTATCCAGGGCATCATGAACTGGGCCGGCATGGATGAGAATACGCCCATAGAGAACCGCATTATTTCGCGAAGTATAGAGAACGCCCAGACCAAGGTCGAGGGCTACAACTTCGACATCCGCAAGCACCTGGTGGACTACGACGACGTCATAAACAAGCAGCGCGAAATCATTTACGGCGAACGCCATAAGATATTATCAGGCGCCGACCTGCGCTCCAACATACTTGACATGGTCAAGGCTGTCATCGAAGTAGAGGCAGACAAATTCCTCAAGGCGCCTAGCGGCGAGGAGCCCGATTTCGCCGCGCTGATAACCGCCGTTAACAACATATTCCCGGTCCCGCCGGAGATTACCCCTGAAGCCCTTTCCCAGATGCAGACGGAAGAAGTAGTCGACAAGTTTGTTCAGACCGCTGAGGAACTCTACGCCAAAAAAGAAGCGGAAGTTGGGCCGGCCAACATGCGCACGCTGGAGCGGCTGGTGATGCTGAAAGTCATCGACACGCTATGGGTGGAGCACCTCACCGCCGTCGACTATCTCCGTCAGGGTATCGGCCTGGAGGCGGCGGGCCAGCAGGATCCGCTGGTGGCCTACAAACGACGTGCGAGCATAATGTTCGAGGAATTGCGTGATGCCATCCGTGATGACGTGGCGCATCTGATATACCGCGTATCCATCGTCCGGCCCGGTGCGCCCGGACAGGCAGCGCCTGCTCCATCTTCACCCATGACCAAGATAGTGGGCAAACCCGGTGAGAAAAAGCCGTCTCTTCAACCGGGTCAGAAGCCGGGCCGCAACGAGCCTTGCCCCTGCGGCAGCGGCAAAAAGTACAAGCACTGCTGCGGGAAGTGAGGCAATCGTGACACAACTTATGAAAGGGGAGTTATATAATACCCTTACGGCTACAAGGTGCGATTCGACCGAACTTAAATCTTGCATGGAAAACGTCGTTCAGAAATTATTAGATAATGAAACTAACATTGATAAACCCGGCATGTTACTCGGGAAAATACAAGGCGGTAAAACACGAGCTTTTATAGGGATTATCGCTTTAGCATTCGATAACGGCTATGACGTATCAATAATACTGACCAAGGGAACAAAGGCTCTCGCTAAGCAGACCTATGCCAGGCTAAAGAAAGATTTTTATAATTTTATAGACAATGATTTAATCAAATTGTATGACATACTGTTGTTCCCTGACCGCCTCCCTGGTTATGTGTTGCAGCAAAAACTTGTAATCATTGTAAAAAAAGAAACAAACAATCTTGAGCGTATAGTTCGAGCTATCGTCCAGACTTATCCGGATTTGAGCAAAAGAAAGATCCTGATAGTAGATGATGAAGCTGATTTCGCTAGCGTTGGTTTCAAAAACAACCGAGATGAAGGCTTAATCGAACTTCGAAAGATAGCTTCACAAATAGACCAATTAAGAAAAAAATGCCTGAAATCGGATTTTCTGCAGGTTACAGCTACGCCCTATTCTTTATATTTGCAGCCAAATGATTTCGACGCTGTAGGGGCGCATACTGATGTAATCAAACCAACACGCCCCGCTTTTACGGAATTATTACCAATATATGATGGATATGTGGGCGGCGATTTCTATTTCAAAGAAAGCAAAGACGAAAATTCGACAGCCTTTTACGTCTACGAAGAAATCCCCGTCGATGAATTAGATGCGCTAAAGGAACCGGACAGGAGAACATTTAAACTTGAAGAAGCATTAACGCATAAAAAAATCGCCGTTTTGAGAAAAGGTATTCTAAATTTCATTACAGGTGCGTCCATACGAAGGATACAACAGAAAAAAATAAAGGAACGTGCGCAAAAATATTGCTTTGTTGTCCACACTGAACAACAAAAACAATCGCATGAATGGCAGGTAGAAATCGTTGATAGATTAAAGGAACTGCTTGTCTACAGCGCACAACATGATGTGCCCTTACTTTCTGAACTTGTAAAAACTGCCTATTCTGATTTAGTGTGTTCTTTACGCCTCGTGACCACGCCCCCAAGTTTTGAAGAAGTGTTCATTGAAGTCAGGAGCAATTTGCTCGCAGATTGCTTAATGATTAGGAAAGTAAACTCTGAAACCGAAGTAGAAAAATTACTTGATGAAAATGGTGAATTAGAGAGAATGGCGCCTTTAAACATCTTCATCGGTGGTCAGATATTGGACCGCGGCGTTACGGTGAAAAATCTAATTGGCTTCTATTATGGTCGTCGCCCTGGTAGGTTTCAACAAGATACCGTCCTTCAACATTCGCGGATGTTCGGATATCGCCCAGTGGAAGACCTTGCTGTCACACGTTTTTATACGCCAAAGCAGATTTACTCGATAATGGAAAAAATAAACGACTTTGATAATACACTACGTGAAGCGTTTGAACGAGAAGCGCAATCTGGGGTAGTGTTCATTTGTACAGACACTTCAAATAAAATAATCCCTTGTAGCCCAAATAAAATCCTAATTTCTTCTACGACCACATTGAAACCATATAAAAGGTTGTTGCCTCGGGGCTTTCAAACTAATTCAAAATCAAAAATTTCTTCTATCGTGGATGAATTGGAT
>CAZUXO010000021.1:0-3943 GCA_964624325.1 uncultured Dehalococcoidales bacterium | reverse complement strand
GACCTCACCCCCAGTATCCACCTGTTCAGGATAAACGCCCCGAGTGTGGCGGCCAAAGCCTGCGCCGGGCAATTTATCATACTTCGTCAGGGCGAAAACGGAGAGCGCATCCCGCTGACGCTGGCCGATTGGAATAAGAGGGATGGCAGTGTTACAGTGGTTTTCATGGAAGTCGGTTTGACCACTAAAAAGCTGGCTCAACTGCAGGCCGGTGAGGCAATAACAGACTTTGCCGGACCGCTCGGACTTCCCACTCATATTGAGAATTACGGGAAGGTTGTATGTGTGGCCGGGGGGTTTGCGGCAGCCACTATCATGCCAATCGCCCGCGCCCTCAAGGAAGCCGGCAATCATGTAACCACAATCATGGGCGCGCGCTCCCAGAGTCTACTATTCTGGGAGAAAGAGGTGGGGCGTTACAGTGATGAACTTATTGTCACCACTGACGACGGTTCAGCCGGCCGCAAGGGGCTGGTTACCGAACCCCTGCGCGATATTCTGGCCGCGAATGGTAACGATGTAAAACGCGTAATAGCCATCGGGCCGACCGTCATGATGAAATTTAGCTCCAAAACTACCGAACCATTCAAGGTAAAGACCATTGTGAGCCTTAACCCTATCATGGTGGATGGAACGGGTATGTGCGGCTGCTGCCGCGTGAGTATCGGTGGCGTTACCCGTTTTGCCTGTGTCGACGGGCCGGATTTCGACGGCCACGAGGTCGATTGGGACGAACTGATGGCGCGCCAGCGCACCTATCTGGAACAAGAATCAAGGTCCCTCGAGCAATGGCAGTGTCAGCGGGGAACGTGCACCCAGGAGGTTCGCTAGTGGCTAAAGCTAACCTGGATCGCAAGGATATGCCCCGCCAGAGCCCCGAGGCGAGGGCAAAGAATTTTGAAGAAGTGGCCTTGGGCTATACGCCCGATCTGACTTTCTTTGAAGCCAGTCGATGCCTGAACTGTCCCAAGAAGTATTGTGTGGGCGGTTGTCCTGTTGGTATCGACATCCCCTCTTTCATAATGGCCTTACGTGACAACGACCTGCCGCGCGCTTCACGGGTGCTCAAAGAGAAGAACGCGCTACCCGGTGTTTGTGGACGCGTCTGCCCGCAAGAAAGCCAGTGTGAAGTCGTCTGCTTGCTGGGAAAGCAGAAGGCTCCTATCGCCATTGGTCGGCTGGAACGATATGTGGCCGATTGGGAAAGAAACAATCCTTCTACTGAAAAAGCGGTGCTTGCTGCTCCTAGCGGCAAGAGGGTGGCGGTGGTAGGCTCAGGTCCCGCCGGTCTCACTTGCGCCGCCGAGATGGCCAAATTAGGGCATCAGGTTACCATGTTTGAAGCCCTGCATGTGGCTGGCGGTGTACTGACGTATGGCATTCCTGAGTTCAGACTGCCTAAGGAGATTGTGCAGGGTGAGGTCGACTACGTCAAATCGCTAGGGGTGGCCCTTGAGCTAAACGCAGTAGTGGGGAAGATAGATAACGTGGATGAGCTGCTCACTTCCGGATATGACGCTGTCTTCTTGGGAACAGGGGCCGGTCTGCCTCTCTTTTTAAGGATCCTCGGCGAGAACTTCAGCGGTGTTTATTCGGCAAATGAGTTTCTGACGCGAGTAAATCTTATGAAGGCCTACCGATTTCCTGAGTTCGATACTCCGGTAAAGATAGGCAAGAAAGTGGCAGTCGTTGGAGGCGGCAATGTGGCCATGGATGCCGCCCGCTGCGCCCTGAGGCTTGGAGCAGATGAAGTTTCGGTAATATACAGGCGTTCTGAGTCTGAAATGCCAGCACGCCGCGAGGAAGTGGAGAATGCCAAGGAAGAGGGCATCAAATTCCGTTTTCTGACCAATCCGAAGAAATTCTTGGGGGATGCCAAGCACCAGTTGACAGGCATGGAGTGCCATGAAATGGTACTGGGAGAACCCGACGATAGCGGCAGACGGCGCCCCATTCCCAAGCCGGATAGCGATTTTAACATTGAAGTGGATGTTGCGGTAGTGGCATTGGGAACTACGCCCAATCCACTCATCGCTCAAACTACCTCAGGACTTGAGGTCAGCCGCCACGGCACTGTTGTTGCCGATGACCTCACGGGAAAGACCAGGAAAGCCGGAGTTTGGGCTGGTGGGGACGTGGTCACCGGCTCGGCTACTGTGATTTCAGCCATGGGTGCCGCCAAACGCGCTGCTGCCGACATGGACCGCTACCTACGCGGAGTGGAACAGCCTTCTCCGGGGTAGGATCGATATAAATTGAGGATCCTTGTTGGCGTTGCACGGGATAAAGCCGCTGGTGCGCCTACTGTGGGATCTTCCGATCAGTAAGAATAGCGGCATTTACTCAAATTTAACGTTGTGGATGATTTAATGCGCCCATATAGCACTATTGCTCGGCTCACCTGAAAAATATATACTTGTTCCATATGTCCAAGGAGGCTGGGATGAGCGCAGAACAGACATATCTCGTAAAAACAGTAGAGTCTGGTCCGGCTGAAGTCATTGATTCTGGCACAGTGATATCCTTCTCCGGCAACCCCATCTCGCTGCACTATCCGGATTTGGGTATAAAGATTATTTTCGAGTTCAAGGTGGGAGAAGAAGGCCGAGGAACATCGGTGGAAAGCGGGGTTCCCGAACCAGGGACTCTCAAATTGACGCTCTATAACTTTGATGACCGTTTCGGTGCAGGGACCATCAAACCCATGCGCATCGGCAAGTACGAAGGGCGCAGGCTCTACGTCCAGCTACGTGTCTACACTCTGCAGGGCAGTCCCGATAAGACCTTGCAATATACCGTTTACAAGGGGGAGGTAAGCGAATGACAATGCCCAGACCGTCCCCCAGAAAAGGCGCTGTAATCGAGCTTGAGCAGGAGGACCTCAATAGCGAAGTCATCATCCATAAGAACCTCACTCAGGATGTGTTGGTCACAACTGAGGACAAAATGAAGCTAACCCTCATTGAATACCGCGAAATTCTGGCCTCCCGCGCAGAGTGGTTGGGCGCCGGCACGCTGGTGCTCTCGTTCTTATCATCACTGCTCCTGACTACCTTCAAAGACATCGGGCCGCTGAAGGCCACCACGTGGCAAGCTATCTATTTTATTTTCTTCGTGCTGTCCCTGGTAAGGTTTATCAATGTGCTATACAAGATGTATATGAACCGCAAGAGAGCGACCATCAACTATGTCATCAGGAAAATCAAACAGTCCGCTAGCCAGGAAGATGATGGAGGGTAGCCTCAGCCACGACCAACAGATAAAAATGCCCATTCAAAAAAACCCCTCTGCCGATTTCGGGTCAGAGTTTTGATATATAGAGACTGTTAGACGTTAAACAGGAAGTTTACTACGTCTCCATCCTGCACCGTATATGTCTTGCCTTCCAGTCGGAGTTGTCCGCGCTTTTTGGCCTCGGCTAGCGTAACGCATTCAAGTAGCTCTTTATATCCGATGATTTCTGCGCGGATGAAGCCACGCTCGATGTCGGAGTGTATTTTGCCCGCGGCTTTGTGCGCGGTCGAACCTTTGGTTATGGGCCAGGCTCGCACCTCGTCAGGTCCTACGGTGAGGAACGATATAAGTCCAAGCAGGTCGTAAGAAGTGTGGATGACGCGCTCGAGGCCGGTCTGTTCCAACCCATACTCTTTGAGGAATTCCCTAGTCGAGGCTTCGTCCAACCCCGAAAGATCCATCTCCAACTTACCACAGAGAACAATTACACAGTGGTTGGGTTGCGCGAACTTTAGGTTGAGTTCAACTTCCATTTGCTTGGACTTGGGCAGATCAGCTTCGCCGATATTGACCAGAGTGATGAGCGGTTTGGCAGAAAGAAACTGGTAGCCCACCAGCAGGCGCTCCTCCTCCTCCGTCAGCTTCTGCTCGCGGATGGGGGTATCCAGATCGGAAGAGCACACGTCTGAACTCCAGTCACCGGCTATGA
>CAZUXO010000020.1:0-8791 GCA_964624325.1 uncultured Dehalococcoidales bacterium | reverse complement strand
GCCCCCCCCCATACCTACACGGCTCTGAACACTCTTTCCCTACACGACGCTCTTCCGATCTCTCTATTGCATCATAAGGACAAGCCAGCGCGCAGGGAGTTGGATGTGGGCATTGCCTGCAGGCTTCCTGAAGAATTCGATGGTTCCCGTATCTGCCCTCGGCGTTCGAGAACCCTGTTTGGGCACCCTTCGGTCCATAAGCCCAGTTCCTTCGAATGTTGACTCTGGCCAGTGAGGGTTGAGAGAATCCCTCGTTAAACTCTGTGCAGGCCAGTTCGCAGCGCCTGCAACCTACGCAGCGGTTTGTTACGCCTATTACCATGCCCAGAGCATCGTCGACATTGATTTTGCGGATAACTACGCTAGCCTGCTTTTTTAAGCCCAGGGCAGCTGCGTTGCAACCCGTAAGATACAGTGCAATCGTTCCTAACCCACCCACACCCGCTATTTTCAGGAATTTACGCCTTGTGGTGGGTGTCGCCAGCCAGTCTTTCATGCTGGTGCCGAGTACTTCTTGGTTACCACTGATCTTTTCCTTGCTCACCTTTAACCCTCCATCTTTTATTATTAGTTTTTACACTACAGAGATTGCCATAATCTCCGGTGCATGCTTTGAGCCAAATGTCTGTTGTGATGTTTTTTTATGAAGGAAATGCGATTAATCTGACTATGAAATTAGCGGACACAATTAAAAAATAGCTTATAATCAGTAAGACCACTCCAAACACAGACACCGCTAGCCAATCCACAATCTTCATATACACGCTTACCCTCCTTTTACATTCCGACCCCCTGTTTTTATTTTGATCCGGTTACTATTTGTTATGGTTTCCAAAGGGCTTCTTAATACCGGTTTGATACGTGCCAGAAATTCAAATTGACCAAATGGTTTCACGATGTATTCATCGGCTCCCCATTCCAAACCCTTGACGATGTTAGCCTCGCTTGCTGCTACACTTTCGATGATGATTGGTACTTTGGAGAAAGCACGAATTTGCTTTAATACTTCAAACCCGCTCATGTCAGGGAGCCCAATATCAAGTATCACCGCGTCAGGACTTTCAGTTCTGGCAAGGCCGATGCCCGCACTACCCTCATGCGTACTGATAACGTTGACCTCGGGCAGGCCCACAGAGAACGCTATCGAGATGAACTCTACTATCTCCGCATCGTCCTCAATAATCAGTATCTTCATACTTGTTCCCGACTTACACCCGCAGATTTCTCGTTTTGCCATTCAGAGTTATTGCTTGCTCTACTGTATGTTTCGAAACGATTGACAGGGTCCCCCTTGGAGGCTCCTCGTTTACACCACCCAAATAATATAATTGCCTTGTTACATAAACCGAACAATCACATGGCTGAAGGCATTACAATTTAATTACAATATTGTTCCAACATTGTAACTTTGGGGTTGAATATGGCTGGAATGCCCACTGGAAGGTGAGACCGCTAACCAGTTAAGGTGGAACGCTGACCGAGATGGACCTAAGGGATTTTTACGTCTGTGGTTGGACTGTAACACCTGCAGAGCGTTGGTTATGAAAAAGGAATTTTTGGCGCTTTGGTTCAGGTCCATTTAGCTTGAATCTATAAGCCCGTGAACCGCGGATGATGTTTTTCCCGGAACCCATTACTACTTCAAAACGAGTTTGCTGAATAACTCAAGGAAAGCGGCCAAGCCTTAGGCACACACCGCTTTGTGCGTTTTAACAAACGGAGGAATTATCTGTGGTTGGATGAAGCAGTACCTGCTGGTTATCAGTTTGCTGATGGAGGAGTAAAGGGTTCCGGTTGTTCCGGGCTTACCAGTACAACCTTTCCCTGGATTTCAAACACGTAACCAACCCCTGGCGTGGAAGCTATGCGGCCGACACCCGAAATGACAGGATCAATTTTGGCGCGGAGCCGTCGAATATGAACCCTGAGGGCATCTGTTGCACCCGGATATGTATCCCCCCAAATTGCTTCCGAAAGCTGATTGTATGTTACCACTCTGCCTGAATTAACTATGAGGATATTTGCGATGTAGCTTTCAGTTATGGTGAGGCGAACCGATTTGTCTCGGCAGCTCAACTGTCTCGATAATGTGTCAAAACTTATTGGTCCGCTTTCTACGCAGTCGGAATTTTCACGGCCATTTGCCCTTCTCAACACTGACTTCACCCGGGCCAACAACTCAAGCTGCCCAAACGGCTTCAGGATGTATTCATCGGCTCCCCAGTCCAAACCCTTTACGATGCTGGCTTCTCCTCCCCTTGCGCTTACAATAATTACCGGCACGGCCGAGAAGGCACGAATCTGCTTCAACACCTCAAAACCGCTCATATCAGGAAGCCCTAGGTCGAGGATTACTGCGTCCGGAGTTTCGGATTCTACAAGTTCTAGACCTGTATTTCCGTGATGAGTCTTGATTATTTCAATTTCGGGCCAACCTATATCAAAGGCTATGGAGATGAACTCGATTATATCTGCGTCGTCTTCTATAAGCAGTATTTTCATCTTTTCGTTTTCCTGGGAGCCCCCGCCTGGCCTTTAGGTCTGGAATTTAATGGAATAGAAATGGAAACCACCGTACCCAATCCCTTTTCACTCTTCAAATGAATCTGTCCGTGGTGAAGATCCACCAGCATCTTGGCCAATGGTAATCCCAGCCCCAGACCGCTTAGCTGATTATGTTCCCGTTTTGTAATTCTTTTGTTCGGTACAAATATCTGCCTTTGTTCTTTCTTGATGATACCACATCCGGTGTCTTTCACTTCAATAACGATGTTACTTTCAACCACGTTAGCCAGTAAACTGATCCTCCCACCTCGCGGGGTGAACTTCATCGCGTTATCGACCAGATTCAAAAAAACCTGTCTCAGGCGGCCTTCATCAGCCCAAAGAGCAGGTAATGCATCAGGCAATTCCAGAGTAATTATCTGACCCTTTTTCTCCGCCTCTGGCATCATAAATTCCGCTATTTCCCTGATTAGACCCCTCACATCCGTTTCTCGAAGTGTAAGTTCGAGTATCCCGATCTCCCCCCTTGTAATGTCAACGATATTGCTCACGCTAAGGTTAAGATTCGTTGCTCCGCGAAAAATGTTTCGCGCCATGCGCAGGCTATCGGGGTCTTCAAGCCTATCCAGCAGCATCTGGCTGGCACCTAATATGGGGGTAAGCGGAGTCTTTATTTCGTGAATCAAAGCTCTGGTGAATTCTATCCTGCGCTCAATTTGATGCTCTAGCTTGGTCCTGAGCTTTTTTTCAACTTCGTATTGATGCCTTAGTTTTTCTTCTGCTTTTTGGCGCAGTGCCATTTCCAGTTTGGTTTGAGTAATATCAGTGACAATATGGAAAAAAACCCGCTTGCCTTCTACTGATTTTGCGATTGGATAAATTGCGGATTTGATCCAGTGCCCTGATTCCGAGTCTAGCGCTTCCCGTTCAACGGCCTGACCTTTCTCGACAGCTTCTTCGAGTGGACAGGCATGCCATGGACCGTTGGTACCATGTATCGCTTCGGGACAATGCTTGCCAACAAGGACTTCAGGATACACTCCGAGTTTTAGCAGTACCGCCCTATTTGCCCCAACTATGCAATGGTGTTCATCTACCACCATGGCATAGGTTGGAATTGCATCCAAAATATCCGAAACCTGCAGGCAAGAGTTCATCACATCTTGAACCCCGGTCTTAACCGTGGCTCTTTTGGGTATCGCCCCGCGACCGGGCTTCATCTGCCCGGTATTTTCTTTTGGTTTTTTGGAAGATTGTTCCAATTCTGTTCTTTCAAATCGCCATCATTCTGGGGTTACTAACTCTTTTTCCTCAATCCGCCGGATGAATTGACGCCCCAAATTGCACTCTAAGACATGCATCAATCGCTTGGGTTGTTCGGAATATCCCCTGCAAAGTCTGCCTAAAGTTAGACTTGTCACCGTAATCTGGATAAAAGGTTATTAAGCTTGTCCAGTCTGTCATCATAGTTATTTTACCACCCAAATGCCAAAATTACACTTTTCAAACATACCCGATTGTTGTAATGCCATCACATATTGTAGATGTATCGGATTGCGTGTGGCAAACTCGCTTCCAGTCACTATA
Source organism: uncultured Dehalococcoidales bacterium (assembly GCA_964624325.1). GTDB lineage: Bacteria > Chloroflexota > Dehalococcoidia > Dehalococcoidales > UBA1222 > SURF-27. Next base: position 4,699 of record CAZUXO010000020.1, on the reverse strand, counting down.
CAATTCAACAATTGTTTGACGGATTACCCCGAACGTGATTATATTTAATGTTGTATTTTCATTACTCGCTTGGCGAACCATTATAATATGAAGCGCTATTTACTGCTTGTCGCCGCACTTTTTCTAGTCGGTAATGGAGCCGTGCTTCTGATGTACCGCGGCATAGTGCGGGGCAGCCATCTTTTCGTCACCGCCGGCACCGTGCTTTCACCACTGGCCGCATGCGATTTCATCCTCGCTTTCATATGCCTTGGGGTTTTCGTGCTGGATATCATACGCGGACGCAAAATGCACTAAGCGGGTTCTTACCGCACCGCAGTAGTTTATTCAGGAGAAAGTTAATATCAGGCTCTGCCGCACTGCCAGGGGAAAAACAGAGAAATACCACTGGACTGGCTCGTTTGCCCGATGAATCCGTCAGAACCCAGCCATAACAAACCTGGCTCAGAAGAGCGTTGATACTTATTTAGCTTTCCCTTCCTGCGTTCTGATATTCCATATACACGTTTCACTCTCCCTGTTTCCTTACTGAGTCTTTGTATCTTTTATCGCTTCTGAAATCTGTGTATTATTTTTTTGTTATTTATCACCTCAATATTAATACGTTTGGGGGTATTGACATCTCTAGTTTTCATTGCTATTATTATATTCGCATATAAGAATATTTGTCTTTTCCGGGTTGAGGTTGCCTTTGATAAACCAGCAGAAACTGCAGCTTTTTAAAATGCAGGCAGACATTTGCAAAACCCTGTCCGACCCCAAGCGTCTTATGCTGGTGCACGAGTTACGCGAAGGTGAGCTTTCAGTGGGCCAACTCGGCACAAACCTTGAACTGCCGCAGGCCAACATCTCACAACATCTGGCCATACTGCGCAAACACGGCATTGTCACCACGCGCCGGGAAGGTACCAGCGTGTTCTATAGCCTGGCAAGTTGCAAGATTGGAGAAGCCTGCGACATGGTGCGCAGCGTCATCAGCGAGCAACTATCCAGCACTGATGAACTGTCTCAAATGCTTAAACTAGGCTGACAGCCGACTGCTGATTGCTGATCACTGAAAGCCAAAAAAGGAGGATTAATTGGCCGAAGAACAGAAGAAAAAGATCTCCCTGGTGGTTATGTCCGGCGACATGGACAAGCTCTTTGGAGCTTTCATCATCGCTACCGGCGCGGCTGCTTCCGGTTTTGATGTTACTATGTTTTTCACTTTCTGGGGGCTGAGGGCCCTCAAGAAAGGACCCATAACGGGCAAAGGCTTCTTTGGCCGCATGATGGGACTGATTTACAGCGGAGGCATAGACAAAGCCAACCCCAGCATGTACGGCTTCGCAGGCATGGGACGCTGGATGTTCGCCAGAATGATGAAATCCAAAAATGTTTCATCGCTCACTGAACTCAGGCAACTGGCCATAGATTTGAACGTGCATATGTATGGCTGCCAGATGAGTATGGATGTTATGGAGATACCGCGCGAGAAAATGATTGATCAGGTTACCGCCTGCGTTGGAGTAGGTTTCTTCATTGAACAGGCCAAGGATTCGGCCTTTAGCTTGTTTATTTAGCAAAATAAAATACTGGGAGGGTTTTTATGGCAGACGATGTGAAAGTTGACCTGGAACTGGACCTCAAAGGGCTACTTTGCCCTCTTCCCATGGTACGCGTGAGCCAAAATATCAGCAAGGTTCCGGTAGGCGGAATTATCAAGGCTATCGCTACCGACCCGGGCAGCGCGGCGGACATCCCGTCTTGGGCCCGCACCACGGGAAACGAAGTCGTCAAATCGGAGAAGGATGGCAAGAACTTCGTTTTTTATGTCAAAAGGCTGAAGTAGTATGAACTGGTTCTCGTTCATTGTAGCGGGAGTCATGGTATATATCGCTGTAGCCGTTTTCATCGGTGGCAGCATTTACCGCATCATCAAATGGCTTAAAACGCCCAAAAGCCCCTTGCGTCAGGGCATGTTCCCGCAACCATCAAGCAAGGCTGGCCGTTTCCTGAAGATGGGTAAGGATACCTTCATTTACCCTCAGATGATAGACACCGACCGCTGGATGTGGTTTTTTGTTATTGGTATGCACTTGGCTGGGATAGGGCTATTTTTCGGTCATCTGAGGCTGCTATTCGAATTCACCCCCCTGTACAACGCACTGGGTGCCTCCAGTATGGAGAATCTGGCCAACTGGGCCGGCGGTGCCATTGGCATATCGCTCTTTATTGCCTTCACCTTTTTCCTGCTGCGGCGATTCAAATCTCCCTACCGCGAGCTTTCGGTGCCCGAAGACTACCTGCTTCTGGTCCTGATTCTGCTGCTGGTTATGCTGGGTGACCACCTCAGGCTGACACAACCTTTCGAACTGTCTGCTTACCGCGAATATATGTCCAGCCTGCTGCATTTCAGCCCCAGCTTCCCGGGTGTCATTGCGGCACAGCCCTCCAGATGGGTCTTCGTCGGCCATATTCTCACGGCCAACCTGCTCCTTATATACTTCCCCTTCTCCAAGTTGGTTCATTCCATAGGCGGGTTCGCCGCAAACCTCTGGAGGAGCGAATAGATGATTACCAGACAGGAACAGGATACCGCACTAAAAGTCCTGGATGGGAAGACCAATCGTCAGCTCTTGTACTATCTGGACATATGCACGCGCTGCGCCATCTGCAAGGACGCCTGCCACCAGTACGTCACCACAGGCGATGTGCTATATCTTCCCGCCTACCGTGCCCAGCTAATTCGTCGGGTTTTCCGCAAGTATTTTACGCTTCAGGGGAAGCTCATCCCATCCGTGGTTGAAGCGTCTGCACTCACCGACAAGCTGCTGGATGACCTTTACCGCACCGTCTACGCCTGCACAGGCTGCCGGCGCTGTATGTATTATTGCCCCTTTTCGATAGATACCACCTGGTTCACCTCCGTAGCCAAGGCCATGCTGGTAGCCCTTGGGCGCGGCGCCACCATTCTGGCAGAACTGGCCGATGCCGCCATCATGAAGGGTGATAACTTCGACATGTTCCGTGACATACTTATCGAAGGGTTGAAGGACACCGAGAACGAGCTGAAAACGCGGGTAGGAGACCCCTCCGCCGTCATCCCCATCGGTAAAAAAGGGGCGCACTCCCTTTACGTGGCGCTGGCTGGTACGCACACCATCTTGCCCATGGCTATCATTTTCCACCAGGCGAAAGCCGACTGGACACTGTCTCTCTTCGAGGCCGCCAACTACGGTTACTTTTTGGGCGATACGGCCAAAGCCATAAAGATCGCTCAGAGATTTGTGGACGAGGCCAAGGCACTCGGAGTAAAAGAGGTTATCATATCCGAATGTGGCCATGCCTACCGCATCATGGAATTCTTATATGAGGCCTGGGCCAAAGAGAAGCTGCCTTTCAAGATTAGAGCCGCAGTAGATGTAATGCATGATTATGTCAAGGAAGGTAAAATCAAACTCAAGGGCGCCAGCCTGACGGAGCCGGTGACCTACCACGACCCCTGTCAGGTCGGCAGAAATGGGGGCTTCTACGAAGAACCGCGCGATATCGTAAAGGCTGTGGCCGCCGACTACCGCGAGATGACGCCCAACCGCGAGAAGCAGTGGTGCTGTGGCGGTGGCGGGGGCTTAGTGGCCGAGAGCGAATTCGATTCTCTCCGCTTCAAAAGCGGCGAGAAGAAAGTCGAACAGATACGCAAAACGGGAGCGAGTGTTCTGGTCACGCCCTGCGAAAACTGCCGCCTTCAAATAGGGGACCTCAACGAAAAATACAGTCTGGGTATTCGCATCAGCTCTGTGATGGATTTAGTGGTGAATGCCATGGAACTGCCGGGAGTAAAAACCGACTAGATTTGGGAGGATGAGAAACTTCCAGCACACATAGATCCGTTTGCCTATACCGAACACATGTGCTATCATATATATAGTGCTACAAATGAATGATTCGGCGGAATCTTTGATAAATGCGGTCAAACGCTATTCAGGCACGGTGAGCATATTCCTTGAATAACCGAACGGTTAAAAACGAAAAACGAATCGCACGCTCGGAGTGTGCCTGAGAAATGCGATTCGTTCCCCAAAATAAATATATTTTGCCTGGACAACGAACCAGCCGAAGTTGAAGAACTTGCTGGCTTTTTACGGTTGTACCGATGCCCGGCCATCGGGGTTATTCATCTGGAATATTTACCGGGGCGAAAGTGGCAATATAGCTTAGCTGATAATCTGGCTCTTGAGTTGCCCGCATCCTGCGCTGATGTCCCGCCCGAAACTCTTTCTAAGAGTCACGGTGATACGTAGGCGCTTAAGCTCGTCTTCGAAGGCCATTACAACGTCCGGTTTGGGCGGCTGCCAGTCGCAGCCTGATGTCTCATTGGCGGCGATGAGGTTTACGTGACAATTAAGCCCGCGCAGCAAGTGCGCCAGCGCCCTTGCTTGTGGCAGGCTGTCGTTCACGCCCTCAAACAGGCAGTATTCAAAGGTTATACGCCTGCCCGTGGCCTCCACATAGGCGGCGCAGGCCGGGATGAGCTTCTCCAATGGGTACTTGCGGTTTAGGGGCACCAGTTTGGTTCTGAGAGCATTTTCGGCGGCGTGCAGCGATACCGCCAGCCCTACCTGCAACTTCTCTTTGCTGAGCTTTTCTATTCCAGGCACATGTCCCGCCGTGGATATTGTGATATTGCGCGCCCCCAGCCCGAAGCCCCAGGGGGCAT
>CAZUXO010000019.1:0-4992 GCA_964624325.1 uncultured Dehalococcoidales bacterium | reverse complement strand
CAGACGTGTGCTCTTCCGATCTCGGGGTTAGCGGTTGCCAGCCTGAGAAACTGTAAGTAGGCCGGGGTGAGCTGGCCATGTATTTGCATGAACATCTAACTGCCTCCGTTCAAGTAATGGACCTGTTGTGCAGCTGCTTCTTTGCTGTCGTGGTCTGATTCGGCTTGCCAGTTTCCTTGAGGATCGTAGAAACCGACTGTCCAGAGAACTTCTTCAGACTTGATATAAACCCAGTTAATTTCCATCTCAGTCCTCCATCCTCTTCGAGGCGGTTTTTCCCCTTGCCCTGTAAACCGCGTTGTATGCTTTACGGCAAAGTCTGCAAGTGTGAAGTACGCTCCCGTTCTTGGCTATGTACGTATTTGTGTTCACTGCGTCGTAGGGATGTCCCTTGGGGCATTGTGTTTTTCTAACCTTATTTTTATTGTGTTCAACCATATGTAGTCTTTGATGCTTAATCGCAGGCATTAGTTGTAGGTTTTCGATTCTGTTGTCATCTCTAACATGGTTGATATGATGGACAATTTCACTCTCGAATAAACATCTCCCGATGTGTTGTGCCATAATCAACCGATGCTCTGCGACATGGTTATGAGAACTAACCATCAGGAAAAACACGTCATCGGGAGTTAGTGTTCGGAAGATGTAACCAAGGCTAGTTTTACCCCGTCCGCCTCTCCACGCTGGATGTTCAGAACCCGAATAGTAAGTTTTAACCTTTTTCGCACATTCAAAGCAGAGTTGGTATCTTGGTTGGCCATTTGTGACAGTTATCCACCGTTTTTCTCCGCATTGAGGGCAAGGAAAAAACACTTGAGAGTGGCGGTCTTTGCTGGTTCTGGTTAAGCAAGTGGTTTCCATCTATCCCTCTACCGCCATAATTCGGCGACACTCGGCGAGGTACTCAGAACTTCCCTGCCTTATGTCGATTTGTTTGTCTATCTCGGCCATCTTTTGCAGTTGGCGGTCTTTGCAGGCTCCGAAGTCAACGCACAGGTCGCGCACTGTATCGTATTTGCTGATGGTGTCGTAATAGTCCATTGTCTTTACCCCTAAACCTGTGAAGCCACAAAATTGACAGGTTAGGACTTGTTTTTTCTGTGTTCGCTGTGGTAAAGTAGTTATTGAATTCACTTGGTTCTCTCCTTCGAGGCTCGGCTCTAACCGGGCCTCATCTCGTTTTTATACGCTTGTTTGATTTGCATCTTGCTTCTTTCGTTTACTTTCACCTCCTAACATTCTCTCCCCCTCAATTCCCAGAAAGTCGCTATCACCGAAGCAACCACAATCAGCGCCACAAAGGCCAGGACGCTCACTAGATGCCCTCGCCTTTGTAAGTTGGGTTCTGCATCGCTTCCAGCCACTTGTTGAAGCGCTCTTTCGGAATGAAGTATTTGCGCCCCAGCCTGAAAGCCGGTATCTTCCTCTCGGCCAGCCGGTCATAGACAGACGAGAGGGACAGGCCGAGAAGTTTCGATACTTCCTCCGGCGAATAGACCAGGGCTTCACAGGTCGAGACGGTCATACTAATGCCTCCCGAAAATGCGTTGGAGGAGAGAGGGACGGCTAGCTGGCGGGAATAGATAGTCTTTGATGGCTGGTTGTAGGGCAGGGTACTTGTTGCCTAGCCGTCTCAGCCAATTCCCGCTCAGTTCACGGCGGCCAGACTTGATATGACTCCATTCCGAGGCGTCCCCGCCCTCAGTACCGATAAATTTAATATCGGTTAGCCCTAGACTTTCCTGATAACTGCGTATTATTTTTACTATCTCTTTATTCATTCTGTAACTAATATAATCCTCCTTTGGCACCTTGTCAAGCCCCCCATGCGTAAACAGAATATTTATTTTACAGAATATAGAACATTGTACTAGAACAATATACCTTCCAATTCTTATAAAAAGCGTATATTATCTACTCTTGAAACCTTGTCAAATATATTCTATATATTATGTCTTTCGGCGGAAGGGGTAATCGCAAAACACCCTTGTGCATTTTGGGCATATTGGTCATCCGCAATCGGCGCAGGTAGATATGTTGAAAGGTTTAGGGCTATAGCATATTCAAATGCTCGCCCCATATCGTTTTGAGATAAAGTCATGCTAAATCCCTGCTTAAAACTAAGACCTCGTTTGACTCTTTATTCTTGGACATGCCATACACCCAGTCAACAGACAGGATAGGATTGTGTCTATAAAGCTGTCGGATAACAGGGCAATCATTGTAAGACATTATCCATCGTTCCCTATTCAAAAGCAATCCAGCTAGAGAGGCATGTTCAAAGCCTTTATGAGTATCACCTTTTACACCATATAACTCTTGTCCATTCAAATACGGTGGGTCAAGATACAGAAAAGCGTTAGGGTATCTGGCTATCGTGTCCTTATAATCAGCGCATTCTACATCAAAATTAGTAGCCTCAAAAGAGCGCAGGCGTTCAATAGCCGATGGAGTGAAACGGGGATGCCCCGGAGACATGCCGCCTGATAGGGTAGTACCGGAAAATGATGACCTATTCAGGACAAAAAATGCTGCCGCTCGCTCTACCTTATCTTCAAGATTGATATATCGTTGCTGGAGATTGTAAAAAGCGGTTCGAGAAAGAGGTAGATAGCTTTCTACACGCTTGGCGAGTAGCTCTTTATTCTCCAATAACACCTGCCAGAAGTCCACTAGCGGGCTGAATATGTCGGCACCGTGGACATTCATTCTGGTAGAGCAAGCCAGTTCTATTGAGCCTCCGCCTAAGAATGGAGAACAAAGTTCCGTCTCATTGGCTGGAATGGTAGCCACGATAGCTTTAACAGCCCCATTTTTGCCACCTGGATAGCGTAGCGGTGAATGAGGGTAGTTCTCTGGAACATTCAAGAATGGTTGCAGGGCTTCACCACAAACAAGGCGAGCGGCTATATCCTCAAAATTACCAGCGATAGGCTCAATTACCTTTTCAACTTTACGAGCGGACATAAACTAAATCCTTATAGTGTAGTATTTTACCGTTTACGTTCTTGGCAGTAAGAGCTAACACGTCCTCAGTATCACAAAATCTGTTATTGTTTCGAGCCGCAAACTCGTTGATATAGCGGGTAGTGTGCTTGATTGAAAAGTGGTGAAAAGTGCCAAAGTAACCACGCTCTAGCAGCGCCCAAAACGACGCAATACCGTGGGGATGGGCCTGTCCGTTCACATATCCCCCAGCCGAGTGATTGACGCTTTCGTGATTGTATCCCACTAAGCCAATATAAGAGCGGTGTTCGTCAGTATAAACAGTGGCACCCTGGTTGACACTTTGCTGAATAAAGCCTTGTAACTGAGCCTTTTCAGTGTTGTCAGCGGCCATTGTCCTAACCTTGCCAGTGCGTCCCCTAGCACCTAAAACAACTTGTTTACCTACTATACCACGGCCAGCGTTACGTTTCTTGTTGGAGTGCTTGTCCTTTTCCTTGCCACCGACATAGGTTTCGTCAACTTCGACTACCCCATTAAACAGGGACATTGGGACAGTCCAAGTCTCACGAATTTTATGACAAAGCATCCATGCGCTTTTTTGAGTCATGCCGAGTTCCCGCCCCATCTGGCAACTAGAAACACCCTTTTTAGCGGTATTCATAAGATAGGTAGCCAGTAACCACTTTTGGAGAGGAATATTGCTACAAGCTAATATCGTTCCAGTCCTGATACTAAAATGCTTGCGGCAATCTTTACAGCGATAAGGTTGCGGTTTTTCATCTTTAACGGCTGCTATATTATCGGACTTACAATGAGGGCAGTAAATACCCTTACTCCATCTCATGCCCTCAAAATACTTGCGGGCGGCTGCCTCATCTGGTATCCTCTTTGCGAATTGGTATAAACTCAAGGTGGTTATTTTGGTGTTCATTTGTTAGCCTCTTTATCTATCTTATCTTGGCTAACATTATACAACAATTATAGGCGGTTGTCAAGGGTTTTTGGCTAACATTGTATATAATTCCCTAAACCTTTCAGCCCGGCGGATTCCATCGGTCTCAAATAAAAAAGAAGGGGGACGGGATAAAACCCGTCCCCCCAGTTCTGGTTGTGTTAAGTATATAACTCGGTTAAGCCAACTTGCCGGTCGCGTGGTCGTTGATGTGACCGACTACCCGCCTCTCCAGATTCACAAAGCGCGACTCCTCCGTCCGGCGGCATTCGTCGAACCTCTGGTACACGTGCTCGACTTTCTTCTCGAACGATGCTGCGGTTTCCTTGATGCTGTCCTTCACTTCCTTGAAACCCGCAGGGATTTCCACAATAAGCTTATCCGCGTCCTCCCGCAACTTGCTGGCGGCTGTTTCCCTGGCAGTCCGTTCGGTGTCGGTTTCTTCGTGCTTGTCTTCCCGTCGATACTTGGCAGTCATCCAGGCGGTCAAACAGGCGAGAAGAATCATCGCCAGCACACCTATGAGATTGATAGCCAGCCCCCAGTCGATTTGTTTATCCATTGTCGGTTCCCCCTTCGAATGCCAATTTAAGCTAACAGGATGACTTTCTGGCCGCGTTTATCCTCTTGACCGCCCAAGTGAGCATGTAGGGGTGATTTTCAGGGTGGGCGACCCTGTAGCGAAGTATATGGGCGAACCACCAAGAGGCGGCCAGATAGAGAGGGATGAGGAGCAATAGCCACCAGCCGCCCAGTTTGACGGTGATAAGTACAATCGCGACCCCCAGCACAACCAGCCAGAAAAGCCAGAATATCGCAGGCCAGCGTTGCTCGAATCGGGAAGCCTGTCTCGTAAAAGGTTCGCCAGGCGGCCTTTGTAGGAATCGGCAATAAATCCAGAAATAGGCTGTGGCTATCCAGTCGAGGAGCTTATTCCACATTGTCCTTTTCCTTTTCAGCCGGTTTCTCCGTCGCTGTCGTTGTCGCTGCGGCCACGGCCTCCGCTATGGCTATCTCCTGCAAAATTCCGAGGGCTGTCCGTGCGTCTATATTGCCAAAGCGCTTCGCCTGGCGGGTGGCCATGTCGAAAG
>CAZUXO010000018.1:0-3658 GCA_964624325.1 uncultured Dehalococcoidales bacterium | reverse complement strand
TTTGGAATCTTTTCAAATTTTCCAGCAGCTTATCTAGTCCCTTAGCACGGGTACGAGCCAAGCCTGCAGGATGAATCACTCCATCTCTCATGGTAAGAACGGGTTTGACGTTCAACATGCTACCCAGAAGGCTTGTGGCTTTACCGAGCCTTCCCCCACGAAAAACATATTTCAGCGTGTCAAAAATTGCCCAAATATGGACTTGGTCTACGGCTTTTCGAGTGCATTCTAGCACTCCTGCCAAACCGACACCCGATTTAGCCAAGCGAGCAGCTGCAATAGTGATCAAGCCCAGCCCCATTAACAAGGAAAATGAATCTACAACCTCTATACGCCCTTTTCCGTTGACGGCTTCGCGTGCCTGAACAGCCGATTGGTAAATTCCGCTGAGCTTTGAAGTAGCTTGGATAGATACAATTTCATCGGCTTCTTTTAGTACTTTCTTGTAAACCGCAGCAAAATCGCCGGGTGGAGGCTGAGAAGTGGTAATAGGGGCATCACTTTCAAGAAGCGTCTGGTATATTTCCTCAGGTGTGATATCTACACCATCGCGATAACTGCGTCCTCGAATGTTAATGAATGCCGGCACAACGGTAATATTCAACTCGCGTGCTAACTCGACGGGAAGATCAGCAGTACTATCGGTAACCACTCTAACAGTCATACAAATACTCCCCTGTTAACCTTCGATAAAAGACACGGCCAGCACGTTGGGGCCCATGTAAGTACCAAGCACTGGGCTGACGACAGATCTGTAGATGTTTTCTTTTGGGAAGATAGCTCCCAGACGCGAAACCAAAACGTCAGCTTGGTTGGGGGTGGTCGCATGCTCAACGGCCAGTGCTTCAATCCGAGTTTTGCTCGCAATATGATCATACAGATAATCCGCCGCTGCCGTCATCGAACGTAAACGAGTCAATGGAGCTACCTCCCCGTCCTTTAACGTCAGCAACGGTTTCACTGCCAAAAGCGCTCCCAACAATCCCTGTGCTTTTCCAATCCTGCCCCCCTTGGCCAAATATTTCAGTGTATCGAAAGCCATTATGGTATTAGCACGCGGCAATTTCAACCTGACGGTTTCGCAAACTTCCCTAAGCGTAATGCCTTCTTGTGAGGCCAGTTTAGCGGCTGATATTACCGTCAAACCAAGGCTCATAGCAGTCAGTGAGGAATCAATCACCTCTATCCTATGGCTCCCTTTTACCATGCTTACGGCGTTAACTGCCGACCTATAGGTGCCACTAAGCTTGCTCGAAAGTAGAATGGTCAGTATTTCGTCATTGTTTTTTAGGATGCCATCATAAACTTCGGCAAAAACTCCAGGGGCTGGTTGAGTGGTAGTTGGATAAATATTTTCCTGACTCAATCTGCGATAAAATTCGTCGGTCGTAATATCGATGCGGTCCAAAAATGATTCATGCCCAAATAACACCGTGAGAGGGACTACAGTGATCCCCAGTTCATGAGCCATACTGGCTGTAATGTCAGAGGTGCTGTCAGTAACAATCTTGATACTCATTATCCCCCCTATATACCTTACTCCACCGAACCTATAAAATTGTAGTGTGGTTGGCCACCCTTCACCACTTCAACCTGAAGATTGGGATATTTAGATGCTATCTCTTCTTTAATCTGTTGGGCTTCGCTTTCCTGAGTATCTTGTCCATAATACAGTGTAACCACTTCAGCTTTTTTCAGCCCAGCTTTTTCCAGCGTGGAACGTAATACGTCTAAAGGCTCATCGGCTACTTCCACGATATTTCCATCGAGCAAACCTATCGCCTGCTTTCTCTTGATTGTAAAACCGCTGAACTGAGTAGTGCGTACAGCGCGAGTTATCTCTACGGTCCTGATTGACGACAATGCCTCGACCATAATGCGTGTATTAGTGTCAAAATCAGCCTCATAGTCAAAGGCTAAGAGTGCCGCTATTCCCTGGGGAAGTGTCTTTGAAGGAACTACATGAATTTGCTTATCTGTGAGCGCTTGAACTTTCTCAGCCGTCATAATAATGTTTTTGTTATTTGGCAAAATAATAATCTTTTCAGAGCGCAGGCTATTGACAGCTTGGAGAATATCTTTTGTGCTGGGATTCATTGTTTGCCCACCTGGTATTACAGCCGACACTCCTAAGCTCGTAAACACCTCAGATAAACCCTCACCAACAGCCACCGCCAGAATAGCCACATTGGCAACCGGTGCCTTTGATTTTTGCATCTCAAGGAAATCCTGATGCTGTTCATCCATGTTACGGATGCTTACGCTGTGAACCGTACCAAGAGTGGTGACAAAATGAATGATGCTGCCGGGGTCAATCGTGTGAATGTGTACTCTGACAGTAGAGTCATCCCCCACGACTATAAGCGATTGGCCTCGCTTACCCAGTTTAACTTTAAGTTTTTCAGGTTCGAGTTCCTTGCCTCTTAGCAAAAATTCGGTGCAGTAACCAAACGGTATTTCATCAGCCCCCACTCTCTCAGGAGCAGTCACCGTGATGGGAGTCATGGGAATTTTGCTGGCTACGAGTTGCGGTTTGCGGAATCTCATCAATTCAGATTCGCCGCGGAGATACCGCAGAGCTCCGTCAAGTAAGGTAAATAAACCTTGTCCGCCGGCATCAACTACTCCGGCTTCTTTTAACACCGGCAGGAGTGTGGGAGTATTGGCTACAGAGTCACTCGCAGCGTTGACAGCGGCTTCCATAACAGCGATTACGTCACCGCCATTTTTTACTGCTTGTTTCTGGCTGGCTTTGGAGGCATCTTTCATAACAGTAAGGATGGTTCCTTCTACAGGGTTAGTCAACCCCTTATATGCAGTCTCTGATGCCTGAGTTAAAGCTTGTGCCAGATCTTTACCATCGAATGTATCCTTATTGGATAGACCCTGTGCCATCCCACTCCAAATCTGGGATAGAATTACTCCGCTATTGCCCCTTGCCCCCATCAGAGCGCCGTTGGCCATGGCTTGAGCCATAACCGAAACACTTTTACCGTTCACTTTAAAAGCTTCTTCCACCGTCGACCGCATGGTAAGCAACATATTGGTGCCTGTATCTCCATCGGGTACGGGAAACACATTGAGGGCATCAATTTCAGAAGCACTTTTTTCTAACCAGTTGGTAGCTGCGGCAAACATATCACGGAACTCAGGCCCGTTGATTGCGTTGGACTGTTTCATGACTTGCTATGCCATCCCTTCCCTGCGAATTTATATTCCATATAACCTGCTTGTCAAGCACGTGGGAATTGTGGTATTATCCATTGTTTGAAACAAGGCATTTTACACCAAATTCAAGTTGCCAGTCAAAGGAGAGGACATTTTCATGAAGTGTGATATCTGCGGAAAATCAGAGCAGTTCGGCCATAACGTCAGTCATTCAAAGCGTCGCACCAACCACCGCTGGGTAGCTAATATACAACAGGCTAAAATCGTGAGAGGCGACAAGGTGGTCAGACTAACTCTCTGCACACGCTGCATACGCACGCAGCAAAAGATATCTCAATCCACATAGTGCTTCAAGTCCTTATGGTTTCTCGATAATTTTCCTCTTGCCAAGGGCTATTTGATTCGCCACCTGGCCGGGAGCTGTGCCTCCCGGCACATTTTTTGATGCGATAGAGCTAGCTACACTTATTCCGCGGACATCTTCAGTAAA
>CAZUXO010000017.1:0-5889 GCA_964624325.1 uncultured Dehalococcoidales bacterium | reverse complement strand
CCAGGGGTTTGAGCGCGCTCGCGCCCTGTACCTCATGGTCGTACTGGCGGATGACCCACTCCTTGCTGCATATGTTCCAGGCCCCCATTAGCTTGATAAGGGTGTCGCTATAATCCACAGCGGGCGCGATTTCAGGTTCGGCATAGACGGGTTGTTCCCAGGCGGCAGAAAGGGTCATCTGCGGGAGCCCTCCATGCAGGAATTTCATCTCCAAATCGCAGACGGTATGGTCCTTATAATAAAGGTGCAACCGTCTGTCGTCGGTGAACTCGCCGATGACGGTGGCTTCAGCCCCTTCGTCGGCGAATATCTCCAGCAGTTCCTCTACGTTAGCAGGAGGAACTGCCATCAGCATGCGCTCCTGTGATTCAGATATCCAGATCTCGGAATATGAGAGGCCGGCATACTTTAGCGGCACTTTATCCAGATAGACCTTAACCCCCGTCTCCTCGCCCATCTCGCCTACAGCGGAAGAGAGGCCTCCGCCTCCGCAATCGGTGATGCGCGAGAAGAGTTTTTTATCGCGAGCCTTCAGCAGACCATCGAGCACCTTCTTCTCTACGATGGCGTTGCCTATCTGCACTGAGGTAAACGAGAGCTCGGTCGAATCCCTTGTTAACTGCCCCGAAGCGAAGGTGACGCCGTGTATGCCGTCGCGTCCGGTGCGTCCGCCTGCCAGCACTACCTTGTCACCCGGTTTCTGTTTGCCCTGCTGTGACATCTGCTTGGGCATGATGCCCACCGTGCCACAGAATACTAAAGGGTTAGCCGTGTAACGTTCATCGAACAGGATAGCCCCATTGAGCGTGGGTATACCCATACGGTTACCGTAATCGGCCACACCTGCCCTTACCCCCTTGAAGACGCGTCGGGGGTGCAACACGCCAGGAGGCAGGCGGTTGAAATCGAAATCTGGCGGACCAAAGCAGAAGACATCTGTGTTGGCGATGGGTTTGGCACCCAGTCCTGTCCCCATAACATCGCGCACCACACCGCCTACGCCCGTAGCCGCACCGCCGTAAGGCTCGATGGCGGATGGGTGATTATGCGTCTCGACTTTGAAACATACGGCCCAATCACCGTCGAAGTCTATGACTCCGGCATTGTCCTTGAAAACGGAGAGGCACCACGGCGGCGAAAGCTCTTTGGTAGCGCGCATGATGGTGCTTTTGAGCAGGTGGTCTATAGTGTTACCCTCAAAATCTAAGCGTGCTTTGAAGGTCTTGTGTACGCAATGTTCGCTCCAGGTCTGTCCCAGTGTTTCCAGTTCAGCGTCTGTGGGGTTGCGCTCGAGTGCCGAATAATACGCTTTGACCGCCGCCAGTTCCTGCTTGTTCAGGCTGTAGTCGCGTCCTATCTGAGCAAGCTGCTCCTCGGTTGCTCCCAGCAGGTCGATATGCCTCATTTTGAAGATATACTTTGGGCTTTCGGGGAAGGCAGTTGGCATCAGTTTTACGACGTGCTGTATTATGGGGTTGACCAGCAGTCTGGCACAGATGATGTCCAACTCGCCAGAGTTGAGCGCACCTTCCAGGCGGTAGCGTTGAGCTGTCTTGGCAGCTCGCACTGTGGTAATCCCCATGGCTGTAATAGCTTTCATCAGCGTCTCTTCCACAGGGTCGGTCACGCCTGGATTATATGTGACTGTAATGTTGTGGGTTTGGGTGGTCTCGGCGTTCTGTAGAGGGCTGCAGTTATGGTCCTGTGTGATAGGGTCAACCAGAAGGTCGCGGGCGATGCGCTCGAGTTCTTTGGGGGTTAACGAGCATCTAGCCAGTAGAAGTCGCTCACGGATGCGGAAATATCTTTCTCGCGAATACCCAGATCGCTGATACCGCGGGCTATTCCCGATCCTCGCGGATCGGGCTGTCCCTCTTTAAGGCAGACCTCGATGCTGTATATCACAGATTATTCTTTCCTCTTCCTCTCCCTTCAAGGGAAAGGATTAAGGTGAAAGTGTTCCTTGACAGCTTCGCCCTTTGAAAGGGGGGATTAGGAGGGGTTTTCCCTCTGTCATCGCGAACGACTGAAAGGGGCGCGACATTATCGTTTCTCGAAATACCTGCTTTTACCAGCCCCTGCCAGCCAGAAGTTCCTGTGGGGGTATCTTGGATATTTCCAATCCTTTCATGGCTTCGCCCAGGTCTCTGGACACCTCGGCGACCACGGAGGCGTCCTTGTAGTGCGTGGTGGCCTTGACTATGGCTTTGGCCATGGCCGAAGGGTTGCTTGATTTGAAGATGCCGGAGCCCACGAAAACACCCTCTGCCCCCAGATACATCATAAGGGCTGCATCGGCCGGCGTGGCGATACCACCGGCGGCAAAATTGACCACGGGCAACTTACCCGTGTTGTGGACTTCGATGACCAGGTCGAGTGGTGCCTGTATGTCTTTGGCGAAGGCGGGTAGCTCGTCCTTGGGTAAAGCGGCAAGCTTTCGTATGTCGTCCATGACTGTGCGCATGTGGCGTACTGCCTCTACCACGTTGCCGGTGCCGGCCTCGCCCTTAGTGCGTATCATGGTGGCACCTTCTCCGATACGGCGTAAAGCTTCGCCCAGGTTGCGGCAACCGCAGACGAAGGGCACCTTGAAGTCGTGCTTCCATACGTGGTGGTTCTCATCGGCAGGGGTGAGCACTTCACTCTCGTCGATATAGTCCACACCGATGGCCTCCAGCACGCGGGCCTCGACGAAATGCCCAATGCGACACTTGGCCATAACGGGGATGGTGACAACTTTCATGATATTTTCGATGATGGTGAGGTCGGCCATGCGGGCTACACCACCTGCTGCGCGTATGTCGGAAGGCACGCGCTCCAGCGCCATGACGGAGCAGGCTCCGGCGTCCTCGGCAATCTTAGCCTGCTCGGAGTTGATGACGTCCATGATTACGCCACCCTTGAGCATCTGTGCTAGTCCGGTTTTAAGTTTCCAGGTACCTGTTTCCTGCATAATAATTACTCCGTTTTATAGCTCTTGAGACCTATAATCTAGCATAAATTCGGAGGATTGTGAAATTGATGATGGGCATTATTACGCCAGGAGATGCATGCTGTCCTTGCCTCTTCGTACTGGCAACACCTTATAACATGGTCTTGCGCCTGTCCGATCTTCTGTTTATAATGACCTGAATCTACGAGTGCCGGCGAAAATGTTGACGTATGCTGCAGGATGAAGTCCCAGGGCGGATAGTGACAGATTATCGCGTAACCAGCGGAGCTACACAGTTCTACTGGATTGCCGGACTGGGCGTGGCCTACACTATCCTGCATGCCATCAACGCTACTTCATCTTTCCCTATGGGACTGGCGGTAACGCAATTATTGACAGCCATAAGCCGGGGGCAGGCTATTGAGTTGCGTGTGGTCACTGGACTGGCCGTGCTGGTGTTTCTGGGAATATTCGTCCTTTCAGGCTACTACGCCAGAAAAGGCGAGTTGTGGGCCTTCATCCTGGGTGGGGTGGTCTACCTCTTCGATACGGTGCTGCTCTTAATCCTGGGAGACTGGTTTATGGCAGCCGTACATGGCTTTTTCCTGTATTACATAATCCGCGGGCTTATATTTCTTAGAAACCTGGGTTGAAGTGACTCAAGGGTTTCCTCGCAGCTCTTCCACAAAAAGGCCTCTTTTGCTATACTTTCACGTTGAGGCTAATTCGCTTTCGCGTCAATGACAGTCCCAAACGGTTTAACGCCAAATATGAGTAACAACACAGTTTTGCTTTTTAGTAAGGTGCTGGGGGTCGTCTCCCTGGTGATGACGATTGTAACGGGATGCAACACAGCTGCCGGCAGCCTCACCTACGGTAACAGTATCGGCAATCTGGCTTATGATTTTTCGCTGTCTGACGTGAACGGTAATATTGTTACCTTGTCAGAACTTCGTGGTCATCCGGTGGTCATCAACTTCTGGTACGCCGCCTGAGTTTATTGCGTAGAGGAGTTTCCTCTAATAGAGTCAATATACCAGCAAGAGGCAGCTAAGGCCGACGGCGCCGCAATTCTGACGATCAACACCCACGATTCAGTCCTTGGGATAACGGCCTTTAAGAATTCTCATGGTTACACTGTACCCATGCTTCGAGATGCACAACGCGAAGCTTCGCTGGAATACAGCGTAACTGCCGCGCCGATGACCTTCTTTATCAACAGGAATGGAGTTATTAAGTTCATTAAACGCGGAGCGTTCGCAAACCTGTCAGAGATTCAGAGTAATCTGGATAAGTTACCCTGAACCGAACTATCTGTGGGGTTAACGCTTTTTATCATGTGGTGTCGTTGCGGTCGAAGCGTGGCAATCCCATACTCCCCTCACCTTTTTTTTCAGTCGGTCAGAGTTAGTGGGGCCTGACTGACGGAACCACGTCCCCTTTTAACGCTGGGGCAATGGGGGAGCGTGGGGGGCAAACTGAGACAAACTTCGGCCCATACCCGTTTCTTGAATCTAACCGAATAGGTTTAAGCATACGTTAATCCTGAATTGTGAAGGCAAAAGCAAAGAGCCGGAGTCTTTACAGATCACCAGCTCTTATAATTTAACATGCCTATGCCGTTAACTCCCACCCTTAACCCCTTTCGGGTTGGGATGCACCCAAGCTAACGGAGAACCTTTGACAATCCCATATATCCCCTCATAAGTTGGCCCAAGATGTTGGCTGCCTAACCCCAAAGCGGTTTGGAAAGCAGCCATCGGAGTTCCTCGTCTGTTGAAACGAAATATATATTCGTTCAAGTAAGCCTGCAAATGCTGTTTTCGCACAGCCCCATGATGCGTACCAAGAAGCCACGTTTTGAGATTGGAAAACACACGATGGATATGCACAAGGTCAAGGTCTATCTCGTGGCGATAACCTGCTTGCACCAGTTTATTGTAACCGCCCCATTCATCAGTTCTGACAGTCGCTCCTTCCTCGATATTCTCCTTAACAAAGTTGGTAAGTGTCGCCCCTGTTACATTAGGAATAACCCTCAAACGGATGCGATTGGCTGATTTACCACGGAGGTCTACTGCGCCAGCTACTACCACCTTGCCACCAGCACCTCGTCCTGTCTTACCAGGCTCCTCGCCCCCGATGTAGGTTTCGTCAACTTCAACAAGGCCAGATAATCTATCTCTGCCCTCCCTCACCATGCCAGAGCGGAGTTTGTGGAGCATCATAAAGGCTGTCTTGTAACTCCCTATCCCAGCCTGCCTCTGAAACTGGAGGGCAGACATACCGGGAGTCATAGTGGTAACGAGATAGGCAGCATTAAACCATGCCCTTAATGGCATCTTGGAGCGGTGCATTACTGTTCCGGCCATTACTGATGCTTGATAGCCGCATTGTTTGCACTGGAGAAGTTTACGAGCAGCCTTCCAAAAGTATTCGTTAAAGCCACAACGGGGGCAAACGAAGCCATCAGGCCAGCGTGATTCAATCATAAACTTGAGGCATTTCTCCTCAGAGGAAAAACGAACTTGAAACTCAAAAATGTTCTTAGGAAAGTCCGGCCTTGCCATCCCACCCTCTCTTTTTAAGCTCTCGCTCTAAATCTCTTGAATATTTTTCATATTCGGCTAACCTCTTTCCATAGCCAACCATTTGTTCTTTGTTTATTTCGCCTTGCCCCCAATATGGGGTAAGTCCCACGCATATAGCTGCAATGAATATAACCATCAAAAGGAATACCCAAGCCAGAGTCTTTACAATCTGATTATCAACATAAGATAATCCAAAAGGCAGGGCAATAATCCCTGCGACAGTAGCTAACGCCAAGGGGATTTGTATCCACTTCCAAAATATATGCCTAGTCATTTTTGAACCTCTTCGCACAGCATTCCAAAAAGGATTCATTATCTCCCTCCAAATCTAGCCCTGGAGGGATTATAGCATCATTGGGAGTTAAC
>CAZUXO010000016.1:0-2954 GCA_964624325.1 uncultured Dehalococcoidales bacterium | reverse complement strand
ATCTGCGTGTTCTTCACCGATGTAAGAGGCGAAGAACACGCTATGGAATCTTCGGAATATAACGCTAACCCTCGCTTTTCCCTAGAATGGCCTCAGCTTTTTCCAGGTCAGCCGGAGTGTTGATGTTAATAAAGCTTAAATGTTTAGGGTCAAAGGGTTCTATTTCCGATGGTACGACAAAACGAGTGCGCATTCTATTGAAAAGACCGTCCACATTCAGTTTATCCTGTGCCAGCAGTTCCTCAATCTCGGGTATGCAATTTTTCGAGTAAATCGCTTGGAGAGGCTCAAGGTACTGCCCCATTCGTGGCACGACAGCATCATAATCCCCATCCGTTAAAGAAGCCAGGTATCGTATTAGATCCTTGTTTAAGAAAGGCATATCACAGGCTACTAATAGGTTATTCTTGTATTGAGAGTTCACCAGCCCGGCTAGCAAACCTGCCAGAGGGCCCTTGCCACCAACATAATCCTGTACGACCTTCAGATTGACAACGGAAGATACGGCTGGTAATTTCCCTTCCGGTGCTTTGACGATTATTATCTCGCTGTTAAAAAATTCCAAATGAGAGACCGCACGTTGTAAGAGGGTGCTTCCACCTACCTCAACCCACGATTTTTCCTGACCTAGACGTCTTCCTTTGCCGCCGGCCAGAATGATGCACCCTGTTTTCAATTCGTAGCCATCCCTTGATCGGAATCCACCTTGGCTGAGACTTCCATAATTAACTCGTACACACCCGCTTCATGAGTATTGGTTCATTTTGCTCGTGGTTTGAAATGCATCAGGATTGGTCAATACCAGATTCTGTTTCTTTACTTATTATTCTCCAGCTATTTGCATAGACGTCCATCTTGCCACCTCTCACTGAGGCAACCAGGGTAATTCCCATTTTATGTGCTACCTGGATCGACAGTGTTGTAGGGGCCGAGATGGATACAAGTATCGGGATGCCCATTTTGACCGCTTTGTGGGCAATCTCAGACGATATGCGGCCACTGGATATAAGCAGACAATCTTCGGTTGAGATACCCTGGAGTAAACAGCGTCCGAATACCTTGTCTACGGCGTTGTGACGGCCTACATCTTCTGCGTGCACCAGAATTTGAGTGCCCTGGCAAAGCGCGGCGCTGTGTACCGCATGAGTTTCTCGATAAACGGGGGAGGCGTGTTGGAAGGCAAGTGCAAGAGTGAGTATTTCCTGCGCCGTGATGCAATTTGTTGATGTAATGGCCGTGTTTTCAACGTCTGTAAGGCTGTAGAAGGCTGCTCCTCTTCCGCAACCAGAGCTAATAACCCGTCTGGACAGTGTTTCTTGCGAGACCTCTTTGCCATCAATTGTCTGCAACCTGACTACGCCTCTAAGTTGATCGACAGTGATGTTCTGTATTTCATCCTTGCTTTTCAGAAACCCTTCTGAACTTAAAAACCCAACAGCTAAATCCTGCAGCGAATCTGGCGAACATAGCATGGTGACCAGCTGGCAGCCGTTGAAAATAATTGTTAGGGGGGATTCACGTGCAGTGGGCTTTTCTAATATAGTTGCCAGGTCTCCCTCAAAGCGCACGAGAGAGCAACTTTCTGTGAAACCGGTCCCCGCAGAAGCATCTTCCATATTTTTCATACCTTTGGCGATATAAGTTAAGATAACCGTTAAATTAAAAGAATGATACTGTCGCCTCGGATCCTTTCTCCAAGACCTCTCCTTCAGGAATGATAATATATCCGTCGGCGTAGGCCGTTCCGGTGATAGCTCCTGATTCCTTAATTATCGGGTGCGCTATCCCGTCTGTTATTTTTACCGTTTGGATACGCATACGGTCATTGCTGCCTGTAACGCGTTCCCCAAGTGTAGCCTTTTCGGATAAATTATGTCTTTGAGGCAGATGTCCCATTTTTCTCAATACTGGGCCTAAAAGAAGGTGAGCGTTGATCAGGCAGGACGTAGGATAGCCCGGCATGCCCATGACAGGTTTATTATTCACCACAGCAAATGTCGTGGGTTTCCCTGGTTTCACCTTAATCCCGTGGAAGAAAACCTCGCCCCATTCTTCCAGGACATCGATTATGAGGTCCTTTTCCCCCATAGAAGAGCCGCCAGAGGTTATTATGATGTCGGCTGAAAGGGCTGATTTTAATGAAGACTTAATCGCTTCGATAGTATCGCCGGTTACCTTCATAAATAGAGGGATACCCCCATTTTCTCTTACTACAGCTGCCAAAGTATGTGAGTTGATATCGTAGAGTTGTCCGGGCTTTAGCTTTTCGCCTATTTCAATAACTTCTTTTCCAGTTGGCATGACTGCCACAACGGGCTTTTCAAAGACACGCACTCTGGTTAACCCCTGCGAAGCCAGCACCCCTATTTTGCCCGGATTCAACAGCTGGCCTGCCTCGACAATCCTTTCGCCTTTCCTGATATCCTCCCCCTTGAAACCAATGCTGCTCTGGGGGGCTATGGATCTAAAAATGCTGACATCAATGCCGTTCCTGCCAGTGTCTTCTACCATGACCACCGAATCCGCCCCAGCTGGCATCATGGCGCCAGTGGAGATTTGTATACATTCCCCTGTCGACAACCCGCCCTTTGGCAATGTCCCGGCGTAGATGCTGTCAATCTGTCTTAAATGTTTAGGAGTATTTGGCGTTGCCCCAAAAGTATCTCCCGCCTTAAGCGCGTAGCCGTCTACGCCAGCTCTGTCAAATGAAGGGGTGTCCAAAACAGCGTCAATGGTTTCAGCGGATACGCGCCCCAGCGCATCATCGATAAGAACACTTTCCGTGCGCTCAATCTGTGCAGTGTGCTTATTGATTATCTCTTGAGCTTCTTCAAATGATATCAATTCACCAAATGGCCTCAAGCGCTTAGCCTCCCTCTTGCTCTTTTTTCAACCTTATCTCGACTGTTCTGACCGGCTCTACATCTTTGAGAGACAACACCATCCCCATTATG
>CAZUXO010000015.1:0-3019 GCA_964624325.1 uncultured Dehalococcoidales bacterium | reverse complement strand
GTTGTTCCGTTAAGCATGAAGGCAGCACTGACAAGCTATACAATCAGTCTTGCGGTATTTATTCCAATTAGTGGCTGGGTTGCAGATCGCTATGGAACTAGACGAGTTTTTGCTAGTGCGATAGGGCTTTTTACATTTGGTTCTGTCTTGTGTGGCTTATCGATGAATATGCCAATCCTGAAGCCAACAGGGAATGGTCCGGCTACGATGACAGCGGCTTCCTTAAAGCCCTCACTGATAAAGGTTTCATCATCGCGGAACACAGCAGGACCAGGTCGCCAGCCACACCCCAGGCCATCGCACAGGTATTGAACATGGAATATCTCACCGCCGGCTGGGACTGGGATAAGGCTAAGGATAACTATGTAGAGATCACCACGGCAGGAGCTGCATATCTTTCAGACGCGCCGTGGAGCGATGCCACTTACCGTAAATATGCTTTCAGCAAGGCGGCGGACTTCCTCAAGGGGAAGGGCTATAAATTTATTTATTTTGGCAACCAGATCGGCATGGACAGGTGGAATAATTACATGAAGGACAATGCTGATCTTTACTATAATTACTACGAGAACGCCAGCACTCCCTGGGTATCGGAGTTTCAGAATATCCTCTGGGATGGCACCATGCTGGCACCTTTTTACCCCCATCTTTTCGGTGGTGAATATGAGAGCTCGTACAGACGTGGCGTTTCGGGTACGCTTGAGCATCTCAAGAATATTCCACTTGAACCCGGCCCCAAATTTGTCTTTGCCCACATAGTGTGCCCCCACGAGCCCTTTGTCTTTGGCCCCGGAGGCGAACCTGTTGATATGACGTATAGCGCCAA
The DNA here is from genome assembly GCA_964624325.1 of uncultured Dehalococcoidales bacterium. GTDB lineage: Bacteria > Chloroflexota > Dehalococcoidia > Dehalococcoidales > UBA1222 > SURF-27. The sequence goes on along the minus strand of CAZUXO010000015.1, from coordinate 2,193 downwards.
CTACGGCGACAAGGGATTCTACACTGATCAGTATATCTTTATCAGCAGGGAGATAGAGATGGTCGTCGATGCCTTGCAAAAAAAATCAAAGCCGCCGCCGGTTATCATCATCCAGTCGGACCACGGTCTGAGGCCTCATCATCCGGGTATCGTCATTGACACTGAGGCCTGGCACAGGATACTTAACGCGCAATCCCTTCCCGGTGCGGATAAAGCGGATTTGTACGATTCGATGACTCCGGTTAATACCTTCCGCCTGGTATTCAACCGTTATTTCAATGCCGGTTACGAGTTATTGAAGGACGATTAGGTTATATTATGCAAAAGCAAAACAATTGCCGCTGCGGGTGGCTGAGGACGCGCTGGAAACAGCTTGCCGTGCACAGCCTTATTCTGGGCGCATTCGCCTTCTACTGTTTTTTCCTGGCGGCCCCCCTGTGGTACAGTTTTGAAAGCATTCCGGGCCAATCCAGCTTGCAGGAGATATCGCTGCCCGCCGTCACCGACAATATTTCATGCCGTGTCGACCGGAGTATTGTTAATGCGCCGACCCTGAATATAGAAGGCTGGGCGTTTATTAAGGATCAGGATCCCGCCGGCAGCAGGACCTATGTAGTCCTGAACTCCGCCAGTCATACCTATGTTTTTGATACATCGCGCGTTGATAGGGCTGATGTGAGCGTGGTATACAGTGACTTGAACATGGACCTGGACTGGTGCGGGTTCGTGGCATGGGTTCCACTGAGCAAAATTGAGCGAGGCCTGTACAGGATTGGCGTTTACATTAGCGGGGGCGATACCAGTGCTCTGCAGTACACGCACCGGTACGTAAGGATACCGGACGAGTCCGGTTTGCATAATATTACACTACCTGCGCCGGAAAATAATGCTCTGTGCGTCTTGAATCGGGTAGATGTAAACACGTCTTCCATCGATATAGAGGGCAGGGCTTTTATCCAGGGTCAAGCTTACGTCGATTGTCAGACGTTCGTAGTCCTCACGTCTCCTCATGGTACATATATTTTCGATACTTTGCCGGTTTACAGGCCGGATGTGACCAGGGCATATAAAGACCTGGACCTGGACCTGGACTGGTGCGGGTTCGCGGCCCGGATTGCGCCGGGCAAGATCGAGAAAGGAGTGTACTGTATCGGTGTTTACATCGTCAAAGACGATATCAGCACCCTGCGATATACATCCGAAAATATAACCAAATGATACTACCGATGCAATCATGCATGTCTATTTTTTTCTTAATACGATCGGTGTCTGGTAGGGGTCATCAACCAGGTTTGCCGGATGTAGCAGTTCAAACAACTTGGTCCAGTTATCCTCTATGTAGCTGTCCGGTACCACTGCTTCGCCGTATGTTATCTCGCCGCCAACAGGAGCGATATTATGGGGCGAGAAAACATATTTGCCACTATCGAAATGGCGTTCCAATTCATTGATACGATTATCAGAAACAAATTCAAGTGCGCCCGCTTTCAGTCTGATGTAGGAGCGTGGACGTACAGTAATAATCGCTATACCTGCAGGAGACAGTGCGTTATAAATTGCCTCCAGGCATTCTCGATGCACGTTATCTGACAGGTGTGTGAAAACCGAGTAGGCATAAATTAAATCAAATTTTTCGTCAAAGGGCAGCCTCTTTGGCCTGTAGTCCGATGTTTTGAATGTACCAGGCACCTTTAAATCGCTGCACATTTGTAAAATATCGGAATCAGGATCGCACCCATACAATAAATGCGTCGGTATATCTTTGGCAAAATAGCGGATTATTCTTCCCCAACCACAACCGAAATCCAGCAAACGCACACTGCTCAGGTCGCGCTGGCTTATTTGTTTGAAAATATTCTTTGCATTCTTATAAAAAGTACATGACTGCACGCTTAAAGCCATACCGCAATTGCCAACCCATGAGCGCTGAATGTCGTCTGAAGGCCATTCGGGTAATGCCGCCTTTATCAACGGCCAGTTATCATATTCGCGCATGAGCAGTATATTCCACAGGTCATCATCCTGTATATCTGAAAAAATATCATATATACTGCTGGTATCTTTGTTTATGCATCGCTTGTTACATTGTTCTAAAATGCCATGAGGGTCTCTTAATATATTTTCTCTTTGCATGTTGTTCAATAGCGTTTTCCTATTAGTAAAATGTCGGCACCAAGCCCTTAAGAACATCCT
>CAZUXO010000014.1:0-3882 GCA_964624325.1 uncultured Dehalococcoidales bacterium | reverse complement strand
CCCTGTGCCTTCGTTCTTTAACTGCGCTATGCGTTCTCTCTCATCAATGCTCAGATGCTTATACTGTTTTCCCATATCCACTTAGAGTACCAGACCCCTTTCTGCTCCTCCAAGTGTTGCACTTCATTATTGAACCCGCGTCTTGAAACAGCCGCTAGACTGGTCCGACTTTTGGTGGAGCGTATTAAAAAAGGGGTCCTCCCCAAAGATATATTTTTAAGTGTGAATTTTCCAGATGTGCTGCTTTCCAAAAGTAATGGTATTGTGATCACTCAGCTGGCACACAAGACTCATATCGATAGCGTACAAGAAGGCACCGATGGACGGCGAAATTACTTTTGGCTGGTGAGACGTAAACTGGAACATCGTTCTCTCGATGACTCGGATATATGGGCAATCGAACACGGTTATATTTCGATCACAGCTCTCCACACAGCGTTATTCCGCAGGCCTGCGCCTGATATGAGCGAAGTATTTTGCAAAGGTCTGTTTTGTGATCTACAGAGCTTGCGTGAATAAAGCCTGGTCCATTCTTGTTTGACAAAATCCTCTTCTCTCCATATTATTAAAGCGCAGTGGACCGTGAAAACGCGGCGTCGAGTTTTTTAAGAAAAACGGACATATTTCGTCGCTTGGATCGTAAGACCGAGACGGCAGGGATTGGAGTATTGTTACCTCCGCCGGCATCTCGGCGGAGGTTTTTGTTTGTATAAGAATTTGCCCAAGCTGGGATTCGTTGGCGCCGGAACGATTGCCACTTATCTGGCATGCAGCTTACAATCACAGGGATACCCTGTAACAGCAGTTGCCTCTCGCAGGTTCGGGTCGGCTCAGAAACTGGCTGCACTGGTCAACGGGTGCACTCCCTTTGAGGACAAGCAACCGGTTGTTGATGTTTCAGATATCATCTTCATCACCACACCAGATGACGATATTTCACAAGTTACCGGGCAAATCGAATGGCGAACTGGCAAGTCAGCAGTTCATTGCAGTGGTGTCGATTCAAGCGAAATTTTGTACAAGGCTAAACTGGAGGGTGCTCAGACCGGCGTTTTCCATCCTTTACAGACTTTTGCCGGAACTGGGCAGATTGCAGAAGCCTTGCATGGGGTCACTTATTCTCTGGAAGCCGAAGAACCGCTTTTGAGGCAGCTGAAGGATATGGCATGGGCGATCGGCGGGCGCTGGATTATTATAAAAGGCGAGGACAGACCTTTATACCATGCCTCAGCCGTAATGGTAAGCAATTATCTGGTTACTCTGATGAAACTGGCTACGGACCTCTGGTCCGAGTTCGGCCTAACACGTGAAGAAGCAGTCGCGGCGCTGCTCCCGCTAATCAGGGGTACGGTCATCAATTTAGACAATATGGGGTTACCTGAAAGCCTTACCGGCCCCATATCCAGAGGAGATATCGGAACGATCAAAAAGCATCTGCATGGCCTTGAGAAGTGCCACAACGATATTTTGGGCGCATACAGTGAACTGGGGTTGAAGACCATCCCCATTGCTCTTGAGAAGGGTGGGATTGACTCAAGGAAGGCCAGGGAAATCGAAGAGGCCCTGACTATTTAAGAACATTGAAAGGGGATAAACATGAGAACTATGCTGAAAAGCAAGATTCACAGGGCAAGGATAACGAGCGTGCACCTCGATTACGAAGGCAGCATAGCTATAGACCGTGAACTGCTAACTGAGGCAGACATACTGCCGCATGAACAGGTGCATATCCTCAACGTCAACAATGGTCAACGCTTTACCACCTACGCCATTGAAGGGGTAAAAGGCCAGGTGATGCTTAATGGCGCAGCGGCTAGATTGGCGCAGAATGGCGATATCGTAATTATTTTGACGTATTCCCAGATGCAGAATGAAGAAGCTTACAGCCATGAACCCCGGGTGGTTTACGTCGACGAGCACAACCACATCAAAGGAGTGAAGCCATGTCTGGATGCTGTGTCCCTGTAGGAGCAATGCAGTTGCGTTTGAATATTAACCAGATTAAAGAGATGAAACAGCGTGGTGAGAAAATCGCAATGCTCACGGCCTACGACTATTCCACCGCCAAAATAGTTGATGAGGCAGGAATACCGCTTATTCTGGTGGGCGACAGTCTTGGGATGGTGGTGTTGGGTTACGATTCCACAATTCCTGTAACTATGGGGGTTATGCTTCATCATACTGAGGCCGTGGCGCGCGCGGTGAAAAACGCCATAGTAATAGGCGACATGCCTTTCATGAGTTACCAGATAAGCATGGAACAAACGCTAACGAACGCCGCACGCTTTATGCAGGAAGGCGGAGCCCAGGCGGTCAAGCTTGAGGGTGGAGTTGGCGTGGCCGCGACAGTAAGGCGCATTGTAGATTGTGGCATTCCGGTTATGGGTCACATCGGACTAACGCCCCAATTCATCCATCAACTCGGAGGTTTCAAGGCACAGGGAAAGACGCTTCAGACTGCCAAGCGGCTTATTGACGATGCGCTGGCGCTCGAGGCGGCGGGAGCCTTTTCCATCGTGCTCGAAACCATGCCCGCTGAGCTTTCGCAACTAATTAGTCGCAAACTAAACATTCCAACCATTGGAATAGGAGCCGGTAGCGGTTGCGACGGACAGGTGCAGGTCATCAGCGATATGCTGGGGTTATTCACCGATTTTGTACCCAAACATGCCAAACAATATGCCAGTGTGGCAGGTGTTATGTCGGGCGCTATTAGGCAATACGCGCAAGAAGTGAAATCAGGCGTTTTTCCCACGTCCAAGGAGAGCGTTTCAATGGATAAAACCGTTTTAGTTGAGCTTGAAAAGGCCGAATAATCGATGAAAGTCGTCAGGGCTGTTTTCGAGATGAAGACTGCTCGCCGAAAGGTGGCCGGAACTATGGGGTTTGTACCCACTATGGGTTTTCTTCATGCGGGGCACATTTCCCTGATAAACCAATCCTTAAGGGATAATTTCTCGACCGTGGTCAGCATCTTTGTCAATCCGACTCAGTTTGCGCCTCAAGAGGATTTCGAGAAATATCCTAGAGATGAGCAGCGAGACCTGGATATGCTGGAACAAGCCGGTGTAAATATCGCGTTTATACCGCCATCACACGAAGTTTATCCCGAAGGCTTCAATACATGGGTCGAAGTCGAAGATATTACACGAAGGCTTGAAGCTGTCGCCCGTCCGGGACATTTTAGGGGGGTTGCTACCGTATGCAACAAGCTGTTCAATATAGTCCAGCCCTCGAAAGTATATTTTGGCCAGAAAGATGCTCAGCAGGTGCTGGTCATACAGAAGATGGTGGCTGACCTCAATATGAATTTAGAAGTAGTTGTCATGCCCACATTGCGCGAAGCTGATGGCCTGGCTATGAGCAGCCGAAATTCCTATCTCAATACTGACGAACGCCAGGCAGCAACTGTTCTCTACCATTCCTTGATCAAAGCGGGAGAAATGAGGCAGGCTGGCGAGTATAAAGCCGGGGCTATTCGCAAGGCTATGACCGATATGGTACAGACGGAACCATTGGCCAAAATCGACTATATTTCCGTTGCCGATACCGTAGGTTTGAAAGAGCTTGAATATATAGATACAAAAGCGATAGTTTCTCTTTCGGTGAGAATCGGCAAAACGCGACTTATCGATAATATGTTGTTTTCCTGAGTGGCTGTTTGTGTACCTCGCTGTTGACACTCAGGCTCACTAAAAGATACAATATCAAGTCGTGCCGAGGTAGCTCAGCTAGGTAGAGCAGCGGACTGAAAATCCGCGTGTCCCCAGTTCGATCCTGGGCCTCGGCACCAAGAATAGCACATTGATAACCTGATAGGCTTTCGAGCCGGAGTGGCGGAATAGGCAGACGCGACAGTCTCAAAAACTGTTGAGGGGCAAC
>CAZUXO010000013.1:0-2624 GCA_964624325.1 uncultured Dehalococcoidales bacterium | reverse complement strand
ACGAAACTCATGCTGGGTAAAAAACTAGCTGATCTTAGCTTAAAGAAAAAATCTATACCGCATTTCGGTGTCAAAGAAGCCGTATTCCCGTTTAATATGTTCCCGGAAGTTGACCCAATTCTTGGTCCAGAAATGAGGTCCACCGGTGAGGTGTTAGGCATGGCAAGTTCTTTCGGCTTAGCATTTTGGAAAGCTCAAGAGGCAATCATTCCTCTTCCTATCAATGGTACCGTTTTAATTACTGTCTCCGAGCGCGACCGCCCACTAGTTAGTGAAGTCGCAAAACGATTCGCTGGATTAGGGTTTAAAATTCGAGCTACGTCTGGGACACACGCATTTTTAACCAGTCAGGGCATACCTTCAGAAACTATACTTAAAGAATATGAAGGGAGACCTAATATTACAGATGCAATAAAAAATGGAGAAATTCAGATAATAATTAACACACCGTCAGGTAAGCTCAGCAAGTACGACGACTCCTATATACGCAAGACAGCCGTGGCACACCGCGTCGCCTACATCACAGCACTTACGGCTGCTATGGCTGCGGCAAAGGGCATCGAAGCCTATCGCGAAGGAAGTTCGGAGGTTAGGTCCCTGCAAAGCTATCACGCGAATATTTCATAGCACTTGCTTTTCCAGGTGGTAATTATGATCGGGGAGCCTGAACAAAGGGGATAGACCCTTAATCACTCAATCAGAGCGGTGCGATTGACTTCGATATGTTCATCAGGGATAAGGTTGATTCGGTCTTTTCACTTAGTATGTTGTAGGTAGATTGGAAGGCTAAGGCTTTATTTCTTCTTCAAAACGTTGTGCCAGCAACACAGTTTAATTTCTCAAGTGATCATAGTTGATATCCGGTGAGTGAGTTATTCCTCTAAAAACACCGTCTTCTTGCTTCTCTATTGACTTGCCGTTTTTATCATGTACAATATCCCAAAGTGAAGTGCCTGTGCAACGGTGGCTGGATATATTACTTGCGGTTAAAAGCTCTTTACTTATTCAGGCTTATTCAAATGGGATGTACCTGATTACGTTCACCAACTCTAAGCTTACCACAAGCACCATCGCCCTGCTGCCCTCGACATCAACAGCAGTCGTTACGACAACCACAGCAGCGACTACTACTACTGCCAGTTCTGGTAGAACGGCACCGGACATTAAGTCTCTTAGTGTTTCTTCTATGGCCGGCTTCTACACATCTTGTCATGGTAACGGCTTTAAATTGCTTGCTAACCATTCCGGCTTCAGCAGTGATCAGTGCATACTTGGATATTTCAGAACGGAAACTCCCTGTTGGCTACCAGCCCTGATATTGGTAACCCCATCAGTATCAGTGAGGTGTCGGGTTCATTGTCTTCACTTGTTTCGCTATCCGCTGATGAATCGGCTGCCAGGATACTGGCCGAACCGGTACCCTGAATTGCAAAAGTATATGGATTTTCATCAGCATCATCGTTGGCAATGCTGATTACGGCACTACGAAGGCCTAAGGCTGAGGGGTCAAACCTTATGGTTAAGGTGGTCTGGCCTCCTCCGACTAGAGATGAAGCAGGCTGTAGTGTGACTTTGAAATCCGAAGGATTGGCACCGCTGATTCTAATTCTGGTTTTGTCGGTGAGCCTGAGTGAGGCATCTCCGATGTTCTTGATAATGAACTTTTTGTCGATGATACCACCAGTTACCGCGGCACTGCCGAAGTCCGTGTAGTCAGCCAGGCTGGGCGTAATGTCTTTGTTTACGATCTCGATGGCGTTGCCCTCTATCTTAATCTCTCGGCCGGGTACCACGCCTTTACCCTGTATGGCAAAAGTATATGAGCTTTCGTCGCTGTCATCATTGGCAATAGTTACGGTAGCAGTACGAAGATCGGTGTCTGACGGATCAAATCTTATGGTAAAGGTACTCTGTCCTCCCACGGCTATTGTTGAAGCCGGTTGGAGGGTGACAATAAAGTCAGAGGCGTTTAGACCGCTTATGTTTACCTTGGGTGTGCCGGAGAGGTTGAGCGAGGCGCTGCCGATGTTCTTGATGGTATATGTTCTGTCCACGATGCCGCCGGTTGTCAGTGCAATACCGAAGTCGGTGTAATCAGTTAGGCTTGGCGTGATATCTCCAATTACTATCTCAATTGAATTACCTTCGACCCTTATCTCAGGAGCCACGATACCCGTGCCCTGAACGGCGAAAGTGAATGGGGTTTTGTCGCTATCATTATTGGCAATGCTGATTATGGCAGTACGAAGACCTGAGGCCGAAGGGTCGAACCTGACAGTAAAGGTAGTCTGACTGCCCGCGGCTATTGGTGTGGCCGGCAGTATGGTGACGGTGAAGTCGGCGGCATTAGTCCCGCTGATGCCCACCCTGGGCGTTCCGGAGAGAATAAGTGAAGTATTGCCGAGGCTCCTGATGGTATAGGCCTTGTGGACTGTGCCGCCGGTGATAGAAGTTCCGCCAAAGTTGGTGAAATCGGACAGGCTTGGGGTTAATGCTCCACTAACAATCTCGGTGGAATTGCCCTCTATCCTTATCTCCGGGATCGGGGGCGCGCCGGTACCCTGAATGGCAAAAGTGTTCGGGTTTGCATCAGCATCATCGGTGGCAATGCTGATTAAGGCACT
>CAZUXO010000012.1:0-7443 GCA_964624325.1 uncultured Dehalococcoidales bacterium | reverse complement strand
GCCATTGCCGCTCCTTATTTTTAACTTGCGACAATGGTAATCTATCGGCTTTTCCGGGTGGGTCAATGTTAGTGGCGATGACGGGTCAATGTTTCTGGCGATTTGGCCTTTTAGTGGGTCAATGTTTGTGGTTATTCACAGCTATCGACGTATTTCGAATCTTTGTATGCTAGCAAACTACATTTTGATATCGACTAGATTGGTGTTTGCCAAAGGTTTGATTTGTCGCTAAATTTGTAGTTCTATAGTTAGCTGTACAGTACTATATATCTATAGCATGGGATATCATACGCTTAATTCTGGGGAATTATTAAAATAGCTAATAGATAATCAACAGCAAAAGACACAATTGGGAATGTGCATTATTCATGCGAGACCCACAAAAGCAGTTCGGTTGAGCTTATGTGTCAAATTGGTCCGATTGTGCGCGACAGAGAAGGGTAAAATGAATTATAATACTGCCAACTACAGTAAAGTAATACTCTTCAGAATTACACAAATTATGCAATGGAGGGCAAAATGGCTTTAACAGAGCAGGAGAAGACGATTTTCGCACTTCAAACTTCTATCAAGATGGAGATAGATGGCAAGGCATTCTACCTCAAAGCAAGCATGGAGAGCACCATTGATATCGGGAAAAAACTTCTTACTCAACTTGCTGAAGAGGAAGATGCTCATCTACAGCTATTTGAACGCATATATGAGCAAATTCGCAAAGATAATTCATGGCCTGATACAGACGTTAAAACTTCATCCCGGGTAAAAACTATATTTTCCAGTGAAAAGTCTAAAATGTTAATGCCACGTAAGACCTCATCGGATGAAGTTGAAGCTGTTAAGATTGCCATAGATATGGAAGCTAAAAGCTATGAGTTTTATAGGCAACAAATGAATTGTGCAATTTACGCTTCTGAAACACGCTTTTATGAAGCATTAGTTGCACAGGAACACGGGCATCAACTGGTGCTTCTTGACTATCTGGAATTTCTTCAAGACCCTTTCTCATATTTCCAAAAAATTGAGCACCATTCTTTGGACGGAGCCTAAAGACCTTAATTTTTGCAACGCTGATAAAGATGAAAACGTATTTAAGTCGGTTTATCATCAACCGCAATTTTATCCTCCTGACTGCAATCGTTTTAGGTTTATTCTTTGGATCGTTCTCAAAATACACACAGTCTTTCGTAATCCCCGCACTGGCAATTGCCATGATGCTTTCTGTCAGTCGGAGCAGCTTAGGCCAGTTATTTTTACCGGGTAAGGTCTTCAAACCGCTTCTCGCAGTTTTATTGCTTAACTATATTTTACTTGGTGGGATTTATTTAGTGCTCGGGTTTTGGATTACCGATGAACCTTTGTTCAGGGATGGATTCATCATTTTGGCTGCAACCCCACCAGCCATTGCCATCATTCCATTCAGCTACAATATGAAAGCCGATGTAAATTATTCTACTACTGCTACCATATTGGGATTTCTGGCGGCGCTAGTCATCATGCCCGTTTCAGCGGCTATATTTCTCAGAAGTCGACTGGGTATTTTTCATTTGTTAATCACCCTTATCGAACTGATAGTGTTACCAATAATGGTAGCCCAACTAATGCGTCTGACAAAACTCATAACACACACTGAAAAGTACCATGGCACGATTATCAACTGGTGCTTATTCATAGTTACTTTCAGTGCCGTGGGCCTTAATCGAGATATTATTCTCAGTGCACCACAGGCTCTTTGGCCAGCTGCAATAGCAGGAGTTGTTAGTACCTTTGTTCTTGGAGAGATTATATTGATCTACTCTAGATTAAATAAAGTCAATCGGCCTCTTTCCATGACTTATGCACTACTTGGCACCATGAAGAATTGGGCTGGAGCCAGCGCCATAGCAATTAGCCTGTTAGGTAAGGAAGCCGCTGTTCCAAGCACTGTGATTCTCATTTTCGGGATATTGTATTATGTGTGGTTAAGTGTAAGATTTAACACGTGAAAATGCTTGTTGTACAATCGACGTTGGATTGAAAGACGGTATATGGCATCAATCCCATTTTGAGACCCACACGACTAATTAGGGAAACTCGCTTTATGTCGCGAGTGGCAGGGGCAATCTTCTTATAGTATTGTCCCAAGTAAGGTGAAACTATTGTTGGCTGTTACTGCCCAGGACGCTTAAAGGTTAAAACAGTCGTTTCACCTTCGTCCATGTTCATGTAGATTTTGCCAAGAATCAATTCCCACCCTTCATCTCCCAGCTGACTCAGAAGGGGAGATACCGCGCCATCGATTTTTCCACTTCTTTTTGAACTATCAACCCACATTGGACTAAGAATATTGACGATAAGGTATTCCCACTTTTTAATCGCGAGTAACTTGGGCATATCTTCTATCCGATGTTCTACACGAGCGTTGTTTGATTGGATTTCTTGGCCTCTTCCAATGGCAACCGGGAATGGAGTTGTGCCTACAATTGATGCCACAATTTCATGTTTGAAACCGCAACCCGCGCAAAATCGAGCGTCATCTACTATTTTAACCCCGCAATTTTTACAATATTTCATTTATTCCTCACTATTTATCGAAAGATTTATTGTACTCTACCTGCCTGAGCGCTAGGTAACAACTATCCTGACCTCTATATGATTCGGTAAAGGGCGCCTTCATTCCTAATATTATGGACTAGATTATCATCGAGGCATTAAAAACGATTTACTTATATTGACTCATCGAATCGCCCTCGCCATATTTTAATAATTGTCGTACCACCATTGTTTTTTCCTTACTGCATCGATTATCGCCAATAACCAGATCAAAGTGGGAAGCGCGTAGCTCAAATTGATTAGTACATTATCAGGTAACCACGAAACATTTGATATATAGAATTCCAAGAAGATTGCTGCCGAAATTACCGGTAGGCTACTCAAAACAAGGCCAAGCCAGAATTGCCATCCATCACGCTTGTAAGTATATAACCATGTCCAGTACATGAGGAACACCGAGAGTAAAACAGAAACCATTTTGTTTTTTCGAGAGGTTGACCTTCCAGTGAAAACAGGATATGGAGAAGTCTGCTCAGTATATGAAGGTACAACACCAGGGCTTCCGCAAGAGTTGCAAAATATATCAGTTTGCCCGATCTGACGCCCACATTTTTGACAGAATGCCACTTTATTCCCCCTAACTCAAAATACACTAACATTATAAACCACGAGTCAATGGTCTGAGGAGAATCCAAGGGTTTCGAGAGAGCTGGTTCCACCTGTCTGGATATAAAAGAAGGCTAGCCTCATGAATAAGAATTGGTCAAATGAAGGAGAAACACACTTGCGCTAAAAGAAAAATCAGGGACTGGTTCAGATGTTTCCCATCATTTACTTTGCATTTAAGTTAATTATTGAATGTCAGATGGCAGAGATAACAGTTTGAGGTCCTGATAGGTGTCTATATCACCTGAAAATGTTGTGCTGTGAGAGCGCACCGCTTCGGCTTTTATTCCCAAAGCTGCAAACAGATAGTAACGAATTTTATTTACTGTTATTTTCCGGAAGGTAATGTCGAAGGCAAGCCGGAACATGTCAATAGGTTTACCATTCTCAATCAGTTGCCTGATAAATACATTGTATATAAAACTAGGCCATAACCAAACACTATGACGTTTTTGGCGTATTAAATCTATCATCTTATCTAGGCAAGGTAAGGGACAACCTTTCGAATCAAGAACTATCAGGCTGCATTCGTCAGGGCTTGTTAGCGGATTGGCTCGCAATATCTCGCCAGATACAAAAACAATGCCCTGCATAGACATCGTTTCTTTGATGTCGGCATGATATAGTTTTTGGAACCGTTTGTGTGGAAAGGTATCCTTGATCAAACGATGCGGTACCATTGTCAATAAAACATTGGCATCTTGTGACTGTGCCTGAATGAGCAATTCATTAAAATCTAGGGCACTTACTATAGGAATGTCGCAGGGAGTTATCATTACTAACATCTGTTTTAAAGTCTCTATATCGTAATTTTCTACCAGTTTCTCGAGAGACTTTGCCAAACTCCAAGAAAAAGAATCTGGCTGCCCCTCGATATTGATGAATATGTTTTTAGGGTGCTTAGTTAGCAGGTTCTGCAGGTGTTCGTCTGGAGTTTGGGCAATGAATATGTTTTCCACTGAAGAATTCTGTAGAGCCCGTAGCACATAGTCTGCCATTGGCTTTCCGTTAATCGGAAGGAGAGCCTTGTATTTTAAGCCATCCTTTTCCGCAAAGGGTCCCGCCATGCCCCTGGCCAATAATAAAGCAACCGTTTGTTTGTGCATTATATAAGTTAATTATTCGCCGGATAACATGACTTCTGAATTGTTATTACATCGCAGTGAAAAGCAGGTTACTACAATCAACACTATTACTGCAACCCACATTGCCAGTGTCCACGTCAGATTGGCACAGATAGTCACGCCCAACATTTTTTAATAAAAAGGTTGCGCAAAGATGAAAATTGGTGGGTAGAATAGTTCGGACGCCATATAATGATATTATCCCAGAGTCCAAGTCCGATATTCAAGTCGCGATATTATAAACCTAAAAATATTGTTATAGATCATTCCTCAAGGATTGTTGAATATTGAACTTGATGATGAGGCTTTGGAAAATGTCTCCTCCAGCAATAAATACGCAAAAGTCTGGAAAAATATTCGCCAACCAGTGGCATTTACTCCGGAGGATAAGGTCAATATCCGTGTAACAAATAACACATCAAATATAGTAACCAATGTGGTTACGGTGCCCATAGCAGTATCCCTAATTCATTCTTTCAGGGTTACTTTCGTTGTTGTGGCCCCTATCCATTGAGATCAGTAATAGAATAATAGGGTAATATATTCAAGTTTGCTATTTTAGGAAATAGATCGATCACACGACAAAGGGATAATCGGCGCTGGAAACCGAATGCCGATTGAAGTATATTGTATAATGCGGTAGACAAGTAGCCACCAAGAAGCATGTAGTTACTGTCTTGTTGTTTGGGATTATGGGCAAAAATAGTTTAAATAATTGAAATATACTCTAATAAGGAGGGCAATACGAAAGTACTTGGAGGTTGTCTCATTGGAATAGTTGCTGTCATCGTGATCTTGATATTGGTTGCTGGGTATTTTGGCTTTGTTCCTGGTCTTTCCAACATTTTTGGCTCGAACAAGCCCGTAGATCTAGGTACGACATATACTTCAAACGATTACAAGAGCGCTGTCAGCAAGAGTGGAGTGCAGTTTCTTGATAACACAGACACTATCGACTACGACAAAAGTCAAAAAGCATTTGGCCCTGCAAAAGCCGTTACCACCGATTTTACTGCCTCGGAAATGATGGCCGCATTAAATGACAAACCTCATCCGATTGATTTTCCCTTCAAGGACTGGCAAGTTCGCTATAATTTAGATGGAACTGCAGAGTTCTCCGCGGTGGTTCTTATGGACAACGTGCCGGGTTATGCCGCTTCGCATGGGTTTGCCAGCGAGACCATAGATAATATTCTGGCTACGGTAAAAAAATACGGAGTGGTTCAAAAGGAAATACCGGTATATTTAAAGGGAAGTGGTAGCGTCGTTAACGGTGTATTGGACTTCAATTTTACAGAAGTCAAAATTGGTCGTTTGCCCATATCTGCAATTACGATAAATACCTATAAAGGCGATATTCTTGAGTTTAGAAACACTCACAAGAATGATATTCCTGGGTGGTCATGCAAAAACGCAAGTATTGTTAACGGGAAGCTTCATTTCGAAGGCACTTTCCCCAGTTCAGTCAAGCGTAAATAATGATATTGGATAATAATGACTTTACCATGCATTTATACTGAAATCAAATTATTAAAAGAAATTAAACTTGCATATTGTGGAAATCCAACTCAATGGGATGTGCAAAAAGCTGCAGATAACGCTGTAGACAGACGGCGTGTGTGACGACCGTAACGGGCAATTAGCTGGACCATTTATACGAATTTGCCTATATTCGCGTAGCTTATTAATAGTTTTATAAGTTTTTTCAAAAAAGCGACTTGCTCGTGAGCTATTGAATATTATCGGACCATCCTTTGCTGGGACACAACCAGATGGAGGGAGAGTGAAATGAATTGGTTCAAAAGACATCTCAATTGGACTTGGGTTTCAACGGCTGTATCGAGTTTCTGCCTAGGATATTATCTATCAATCTATGGTTCCATCGGAATACTGATTTTTGCTGGATCTACGCTAGCAGTATCTTTTTGGGTTCTCTATAGGAAAGGGCGGAGCCTGGGGTGGGTGGTTCTTGGTGCCTTTTCAGTGATCCTTCTCTCAAACAAGAGGGATAAATTGCAAACAAGATAGGGGGATCATCCCTGCTCTTGCGCCAGCGCCCCCACTTGGATTAAGGAACTGATAATTTTAAGACCATTATCAAGAGCTCCTGCCGCGCCGACCTCGAAATGGTGGGTAGTAGAGGGCTCGAACCTCTGACCTCAGCGATGTCAACGCTGCGCTCTAACCAACTGAGCTAACCACCCGAGGATTAATATATTACTATGAGCAGAATACTGCGTCAAACGCAACTATTCGGTAAATGATTTTGCGGGAGTGACTATTCTGCCTGTTAAAGCTGCCAAAACAGCTTTCAATATGTCTCCAGCGATAAAAGGTACTGCTCCAAGGCTTATAACTGAGAGCACACCAACTGTACTACCCTTTACGATATGTAACCAGAACCCCAGCCACAGGAGTCCCGGGACGTAAATCATTATGAGGCTGGAGAAGAGCATCAGTCCGAATAGTCTGTTGAAGGTGCGGTATTTTGGGTGTTTATCTATGTAATAACCCAGGAAAAGGGCGGCCATAACAAATCCAATAAGATAACCACCTGTAGCACCAAGCCCGCTAGTCCCACCATTGAACCAGGGCACACCGGCGATGCCCAATATCGCGTAAATGGCTAGGCTCACGCCCCCCCATTTCCTACCAAGCAAAACACCCGCCAGTAGAACTGCGAAAGTTTGTCCGGTGACAGGCACGGGTGTAAACGGAAGGGGAATGCGCACCTGCGCCATGAGGCCAGTCAGCCCTGCTAACAGCAAAGCCAAGGTTATTTTCCAGGGGAGACTGGCTTGATAGCGCCAGCGAAAAACTTCGTATTTTGTCTGATTCAGGGCGGTGGAAATTTGCATATATTTATCCTCAAACTAAATTTGGATTAACCCCGTGGTTTACGTACGCCGATTAAAGCCACCTCTATATTGTGTCCGCAGTGAGGGCAAACAGTTTCTACCGTCAAAGCTTGGCTCATCACGCGTTCGATGACTGCCGAAACCATGGAATCTATGTTATCCAACCTCTGGTCGAACATATCCAGACGCTGGCGCACATTGTCCAGAGTAGGGGGCTCATCCTGTCCTTTGTAGCTTTTCGCCATGCTTTTCCCCTTCATCAATGA
>CAZUXO010000011.1:0-4033 GCA_964624325.1 uncultured Dehalococcoidales bacterium | reverse complement strand
ATTCTTTCGCCAGTTAGGAGCGCTTTCTGAATACGCTGGACAGCTTTATCTATGTCGGGTAGCAGCCACGGGTCTCCGCCCAGACTGCTATCGGCATTAAAGAAAGCTTCCGCGAGATCAGGCTCGATCAAACCCCGATTGTATAGCAACTGTTTCAGCAGAGGGGAATATTCTGTGTTGTCAATGGGATGTCCGGAAGGTACTCGCGGCAGTATATGCCATCGGCTTCGGTTCAAGCACCTGCCTCGATGTAGCGCCCCAATATCAATGCGGAGTTATGACCTCCGAAGCCGAATGAGTTGGAAAGGGCTATTTTAACTTTGGTTCTGCGCGCTTTATTAGGGACGTAATCCAGGTCGCAGTTGGGATCTGGATTGGTCAAATTGATGGTGGGTGGAATAATACCTTCTTTGATGACCATTGCACAGATAGCGGCTTCCAGTGCTCCAGCCGCTCCGATGAGGTGACCAGTCATGGACTTGGTAGAGCTGATCGGGACTTTGTAGGCATGTTGTCCAAATACCCCTTTGATGGCGCTAGTTTCCATCTTGTCATTGAGCGGTGTGGAGGTTCCGTGTGCATTAATGTAATCTATATCTTCGGGTATCAAACCAGCGCGTTCGATCGCACGTTTCATGGCGCGCACTCCCCCCTCGCCGTTTTCGGTAGGTTGTGTCATATGATAGGCGTCGGCACTAGCCCCGTAGGAGAGTATTTCTGCAATTATCTTGGCACCTCTTGCTATAGCGTGATCGAGGTTTTCCAAGATCAGCACAGCCGCTCCCTCGCTCATGATAAATCCGTCTCTCGTAGCATCGAATGGTCGCGACGCTGCCTGTGGGTCATCATTTCGTGTCGAAAGGGCTTTTAGGGCGCAAAAACTGCCAACCCCTAGTGGGTTGATGCAAGATTCGCTGCCACCGGTGAACACTACCGGAGCGTCGCCACGCCTGATAAATTCATATGCAACTCCGATGGCGTCTGCGCTTGATGAGCAGGCGGAAGTTGTGCAAAAGTTAGTACCTTTGAGGCCCAAACAAATTGACACCTGTCCTGGCGCCATGTCGGCGATCATCATCGGTACAGTAAAAGGGCTTATCCTGTCCGGGCCCTGTTCAACCAGAATTTTAGCCTGTTCAAAAAGAGTATTTAGCCCGCCAACACCACTGCCGATGATAGTGCAGATAGATTCCGCATTAGATGCGTCCACCACCAACTTAGACTGGGCTAGGGCCTGTTTGGCAGCCGCCACTGCCAGTTGTGCGAAGCGGTCCATGCGCTTGGCTTCCTTAACGCTCATGAAAGCGGTTGGGTCAAAGCCTTTAATCTCGCCTGCTATCTTGGTGTCGTGCCTTGAAGCGTCGAATTGAGTGATGCAACCTATGCCAGATTTCCCTGAAATAAGTCCCTGCCAAGTGCTGGTTGTATCCAGTCCCAGGGGATTGAGCGTTCCAATCCCGGTAATGACCACTCTGTGATTATTAGAAGACATAAGGTTGTTCTCCTGCCGATATATTCAATTATATTGGAGCATACTTTATCATGAAATCTCGGATTTCTGCAAAAGATGATGGATTCATCGTGTGGGAGTCAGCATGTCTGAAGGGTTCCGAACAAGCTGCGACCCAGCTTGAATGATGGGAAGAAGCATTAATGTTTGGAGTGACTATTTATCCTCTGGTATAATCCATAATTATGACTCAAAATACTCGCATCTCCATTGATACGCTTGGCTGCAAACTGAACCAGGCCGAGTCGGAAGCATTATCAAGACAATTTGTCTCGATTGGCTGTCAGATCGTAGAGACAAACGAAAAGGCAGATGTTTATATCCTTAACACGTGCACTGTCACACATATTGCCGACCGTAAAAGCCGCAAATTACTACGCACGGCTCGCCTTCGCAACCCGTATGCCTTAATTATAGCTATCGGTTGCTATGTCAACCGATCTAGCGCAGAGCTCGACGCGGTTGAGGGTATTGACTTGCTGGTGAGTAAAGAGGATAAATCACGCCTAATAGATATCGTTTCGGGGCGAATTGATTTCAAATCTGATACGGCAGGGCATGAGCAAAGTTCCCGTACGCGAGCTTTTATTAAGGCGCAAGAAGGTTGTAATCGCTGTTGCACATACTGTGTTGTGCCGCTGGTGCGTGGACGAGAAAATAGCTTGCCAGCAGACGAAGTGATCTCTGAAATTGATGCTCGAGTGAGTGAAGGGTATAAAGAAGTTGTTATCACAGGCACGGAAATTGGTTCATATTCATCACATGGTCTGGATATTTCAGAGTTACTAAAGCGCATCCTCTTTGAAACAAAAATCGAGAGACTGCGTATTTCCTCTCTCCAGCCTTACGAGATAACTTATAAATTATTGTCTCTATGGACGCAGGAACGCAGAATTTGTCCGCACTTCCACATTTCACTGCAAAGCGGATCTGACAGCGTGCTAAAACGCATGAAGCGAGGGTATTCTGCTCAGGATTATGAAGACGCAATGGTGATGATTCGCGAAGCTTTACCTGAAGCGGCTGTTACTACTGATGTTATTGTAGGATTTCCAGGTGAGACAGATATCGAATTCCAAGATACCATGAGTTTTTGTCGCAAGATAGGGTTTGCCCGTATCAACGCATTCTCTTACTCCGCCCGGCCAGGAACTGTCGCCGCTACCATGTCTGATCAGGTGGACGCGCGGACCAAAAAAGAGCGTTTGTCCCAAATAACGGCACTGGCCAAAAAGAGCACGGTGGAGTTTGTCTCACGGCATGTCGGCATGACTGTAGATGTGTTGTGGGAACAGAAATCGAAGGCAGATCTTTGGGGTGGATATACTTCCAACTATATCCGGGTTTATTCTCGAAACGAACGTAATCAGGCCAATATTTTGGGTCAAACGAAATTGATGAATATTTACAAAGATGGAATCTGGGGAGAATTGAACAGCTTGGGGGAGTTAACATGAGCAGCGTGATTGTTTTAGCTATGCACGGATCGCCACCGCACGACTTCCCGCGGGTCGAACTTGGGGAGTACATGTCTTTACATGGCAGGATGGATGCGTCACCCGTTTCGCATAGTCCGTCGCTGGAGAGCCGGCATGAAGAGTTGGAGAAAAAGATACGATATTGGCCACGCACATCTCAAAACGATCCTTTTTTCTCCTCGTCGGTGGAGGTCGCCGCTGAACTTCAACGCTTTTGCCAGATGACGGTATTTTTGGGATTTAACGAATTTTGCGCTCCCTGTTTAGATGAGGCTCTGGAACGTGCCGCTTCGTCGGGCGCTCAGAAAATATTTGTTGTTACACCCATGATGACGCGAGGGGGAGAACACTCTGAGAAAGACATCGCTATGGCGATAAAAAAGGCTCAGGAGAAGCACCCTGGTCTAAAATTCGTCTATACCTGGCCTTTTGAAACATCTGAAGTGGTTGAGTTTCTTGCTGCTCATATTGAAAAATTCGATAGTGTCTGAGAGGTTTATTCAAACGATTAGCGCAAAGTCTCGGTCGCTATTGTTAAGATGTGGGTAATGGGCTGTATGGCAGGGAACAGCGTTTTTACTTCCGATAAAACAATGAAATTGACCACCCCAGGCCTGTTGTTCTCACTGCCAGGGCATACATCCAACTCCGTGCCGTCAATTGTTACTTTGAGCCATGCATGTCCGTTGACGGGCTCTTTACTTAAACGGCCATCAACCATCTGAGATGGGTAGCAGCATCGCGTGGCAAATACTACCCTGCAATTTATTCCCAATTCTTCATAAATAATTTTCAGAGCCAATGCCTGCTGCTGGCAATATCCAAGCCCTCTCTCGAAAGCACGGGAAGGGGTGTCCCATGGGTTATTGAGGGAGTAATTGAATTTTTTCGCCGTGAGGTTTTGCGCATAAGCCACCAGATCCCATTCAGTTAACTTGCTATCTCGAGACGCACTAATTGCGTCCTCGATGGTCTTCACACCATTAACCTGACTTTGATGTTGGATTGGATTATATCCTGCCCCAGGAGATGTTAGGGCGTACAA
>CAZUXO010000010.1:0-3605 GCA_964624325.1 uncultured Dehalococcoidales bacterium | reverse complement strand
ACCATACCCAACATGGGTTCGAGCGTGGTAAAAGCATAATCTGCAATTTTCGGATTAGCCGCAGTAGCAGCTGCCAAAAGCGCGGACCTGCCTACGTTTGGATACCCTATGATACCCACGTCGGCAATTAGCTTTAGTTCTAAAACGATATCTTTTTCTTCCCCTGCCACTCCTTTTTCAGCCAGACGTGGTGTCTGATTGGTCGATGAAGCAAAGTGAGAGTTGCCTAGCCCGCCTTTTCCTCCACTTGCCGCTATCACCTGTTGGTTTGATTCAGCTAGGTCAGCAACTAATACTGTCTCGCCATTTTCGTCTCTGGTCTGCACCACGGTTCCGATGGGAACCACCAGAACCAAGTCAGCACCGTTTTTCCCGTGTTGTTTCTTGCGCCTTCCTGCTCCGGCATTATCTGCTTTGTATAACCTGCTGTTATGAAAAAAGTTCATGGTGGATATACAGGGGTCAGCTTTTACTATTACATCGCCCCCCTTGCCACCATCCCCGCCATCCGGCCCGCCAAAAGGCACGAATTTCTCCCGTCTGAAGGTGACTGCCCCATCTCCCCCATCGCCTGCTTTTACCTTTATGTCTACTTTATCCAGCATTCTATCAAACCTTATTATATTTTATTCATTATCTAATTCAACATTCAAAGTTGGTATATGTATTAGTTAATTATAATAACAATAATAGCATAATGATTTTACTGGTGGCCGTCCAAGCACAGAAGAGTTATGCAAAAGAGTCAAAAAGGTGGATTGCCAGTCATAAACCGGAGAGGAGTTATCCCCCAAAAGAAGCGGCTTGTCGAAAAAGCCGGAGCTTTTATGCAAATTCCGTCATAAAGATAACTGTCTAACCGGGTATATCGTTTTTGGTAGAGAATTAAACATGAATATAAGCTCGTGTTGCGCCACCATTATACTACGCCTGTCGAAGGCTGCGTATGATGTCTTTGACACTGGGCGTCTTGCCGTACATGAGGAGGAAGGAACGGAATATACGGGCGGCCAGCACCAGGCTGCCCAGTATGGCCAGAACCAGTAGCAATATGCTGGCGATAATCTCCCAGACGGGGATGCCTTGCCCAAGGCGCATCATTACAGTTAGGGGGGAGGTTAGCGGGAATAGCGACAACCCGATGTTGAAAGCGTGGTCGCCGTTCTCGATGATGAAGACCATCAACATGAAAGGAATGGCGGCTACCATAGAGAAAGCGGCTGACATCTGTTGCCCCATCTGAACGCTGGGGGCGATAGCGCCCACCCCGGCCATCAATATGGCGTATAGCAAATAACCCAGAACGAAATAAATCAGGCTGATAGCGATGATACTCGGAGGGAATACCAGCGCACCGAAGAGACCGCCAATGGAGCTTGAGGCGTAGGGCAGCAGCAACTTGGATGAAACCAGCCATACAACGATCTGTACCAGCCCGGCTGCCCCCAACCCCAGCACCTTGCCAGCGATGAGTTGGCGTGAAGAAACAGAGGAAAGCAGCACCTCCATGACGCGGTTTTCTTTCTCCTCCGCCAAACCCTGAAGCAAGAAACCTGAGGCGGTGAAAATGGACATCAAAAGCAGCAGGCTGAAGAGGTAAGACAGGATATATGCCTCGAAGCCTCCCTGCCCCTCGGCCACGTTTCCCGACTTGTCCAGCACGGTGTTGTTCAGCGCGTAAGGTGACTGCACACGGGTTTTAATATCTGCGCTGACATCGTTTTTGAGCAGGTTGGCAATTAGAAAGTCCTTGATTGCCACGCCGCTGCCCTGGCCGGGTTCGAGCTCGGTCTTGAGCGAAAAGCGCTCAAGAACTCCAGCGGAGATATATTCAGGAGGAATGATGAAATATTCTTTGATGTCGCCTTCGATAAGGGCTGCCTTGGCTGCATCGGCATTTGCATAGGTTACAAGTTCGGCTCCAGGTTGGTTGGTGGCTTCGTTAAAGATGCCTATCTGGTCGATAAAGCCGATTTTGGGGATTTTTATATCCGTTGCTTCTCCCGAAAGGCCCTGCACAAGGCTGTATATCAAGATTGCCAGCAGAACCAAAAACGGGAGAAGGATGGTGGTCAAAATAAAAGAGGTGCGTTTTAGCATCCCTCGGAATTCTTGGTTTAGGATAAAGAGCATTTTATTCATTAGTTTTCACCTGCGATTCTGATAAAGATGTCATTGAGAGACGGGGTGGCCACCTCGAAGCGTGTGACTGCCACCTGCTGCCTGACCAGTTGCTCCAATACCTGCTGGGGCGTAGTGCCCTGTGTCATGACGACCTCTGCCCTCGAGCCCTCCTGTTTAACTGAGGAAACGCCTGTGAGGTTGCTTGGTGGAATGTCGCTTTCAATAACCAGCGTGTTGCCGCGGAAGCGTCGCTTTATGTCGGCAAGTTGCCCCTGCAACACCCTCTTGCCCTTATCGATCATAAAGACTGAGTCGCATAACTCTTCGACCTCGTTCATGCGGTGGGTACTCAGGATGATGCATTTGCCCTCCGCCCTGATGTTGGCGATGATCTCTTTGACTAGTTGCATATTCACCGGGTCGAGCCCGTTAAAAGGTTCGTCGAAGATGAGCAGTTTGGGGTTATGTAGCACGGTTGAGACTATCTGGATAAGCTGCGCCATGCCGTGGGACAACTCCTCCATTTTTTTGTTCTGGTGGGCGCCCAGGTTGACGCGTTTGAGCCATTTGTCGGCTTTTTGTATGGCGTCAGCTGGTGTTAAACCTTTGAGCGTACCGAAATAGACCAGCGTATTCAGCACTGTCATTCTTTTGTACAGGCCCCGCTCCTCCGGAAGGTAGCCCACGAGGTCCTTGGATTCCTCCCCGAAGGTCTTGCCCAATATACGTACTTCACCGGCATCCGGCTTGATAATATCCATTATCATCCTGATAACCGTGGTCTTGCCGGCCCCGTTGGGGCCGATGAGGCCAAGGATCTGGCCCGGATCAACACTGAATGATACTTTGTTTACAGCGTTCTTATCGCCATAGGTCTTGACCACGTCAATGACTTCGACTGAAGGCATAGATCACCTTTTCTTGCTCAACTTTTTGAAAAGATACGTATATTGATTCAAATTGCGGTGGTCAGCAAGCGAGCAAAGCTTAAAATCGATGGAATTATAGGTAAAGAAATGGAGTCAGTCAAACGGCAAGCTATTTTTAAGATGGAAATTATTGCACCTCATCCAGAGGGCTTTTCGGTCGCTGGAAGGATCCTCAACCGCCTTTACAACCTCCTCTACTTTGCGCTATCCTAGCCTTAACTTTCAGGAGAAATAATGTGTTTCAGGCACCGCGCGGGACTCAGGATATACTGCCACAGGAACAGCCCTACTGGCGTTATATAGAGGCAGCGGCACAGGCTACCGCCGTTCTCTATGGCTATGGGTGCATCGATACCCCGGTTTTTGAGGAATCCGGGCTTTTTGTGCGCACTGTAGGGGCAGGCACTGACATTGTTGAGAAGGAGATGTATACTTTTTCCGACCTTGGCGGTGGCCAGATGACGCTACGTCCCGAGGGCACCGCACCTGTCTGCCGAGCCTATATCGAACACGGCATGGCCAGCCTGACCCAACCTGTCAAGCTTTTCTACC
>CAZUXO010000009.1:0-5105 GCA_964624325.1 uncultured Dehalococcoidales bacterium | reverse complement strand
GACGTGTGCTCTTCCGATCTAGGTTGAGTGCATCCAAAGTATCAATATCCACGGGCTGACCACGCAGATTACGCACGAACAAACGTATGAATTCCCCGGCCCGGCACATGACCAGCACTTTCTCCTGTCGGGTTCCACGGGCGGTCCGAAGACCATCACGCAAATTGCGAATCCGCTCATATTCCTTTGGATCGCTATCACGTAGTTCCCGGAAAAATTCCTCGGCCTGTGAGAGGGACACGCCGACCAGATCGGCCTGGTCGGACTCAAAACGACCAAGATGTCTGCCGCTGCGCTCCTCATATATAGCATAGACTGCCTCAGAATTAACCTGCTCACTTTCATCAACCACCTGAGAATCGAGGCCAAGTATGTCATTAAATTCGCTGATACGGCCTTTCAGTTTCTGCTTTAACTCAAGCTCTTTTTCTGCCGCTTTTTCGGGCAGGAAATTATATGCAAATATCTTATCGTGTTCCGATCCTATGCGGTCTACACGGCCAAAGCGCTGGATAAGGCGCACGGGGTTCCAATGGAGATCGTAATTCATAACCTGACCGCAATCCTGCAGATTGAGGCCTTCGGAGAGAACATCTGTTGAGATAAGAAAATCCAGTTCTTCGCCTGCTTTAGGATCATAATCATTGGATTTGGGGGCAAAGCGGCGTACCAGCGCCTGAAAGTTTTCGGTATCACCAGTCGCTATGCTAAAACCTTTTTTAAGTGAAGCGGGTATATTATCCCTCAGATATTCTGCCGTGTCCTGGTACTGAGTGAAAACCAGTAATTTACCTTTCTTGCGCAGCTTGGTGACCCTATCAATAAATACCTGCAGTTTGGCATCATTATTAGCCGGTATTTTTTCTTCACTGACAAGTTCACTAATTTTTTTAAAGGTGCTTAAATCATGCTCAACATCAGCCTTCAGCTTGGCTATATCGAAATCCTTTATATCATAGCCAAAGCCGCGCTTCTCCTCGGCCATATCCAATGCAGAGAGGAATGTCTGGAGAGCGTCCTCTGTCTCCTCGCGATCCACTTCCAACAGGTCGGCTGCTTTCGCTCCAGCAGCTATTTTCCCATGGTCCAGCGCCAGCAGAAAATTCTCATGCACAACGACCTGTCTCTCAATACTTATACGGAAGGCCTTGACCGAGCTTTCGAGCCGCTTAAACAGGCTGGTACGGATAAGGCCGCGCAGGTTTTTCCCAGCTCTGACCAGCTTCTGATACCTCTGTTCTCGTTTCCTGGCTGGCAGCACATAATTCCATAACCCATAGCGCGCATAGGTCAAAGCCGCAGGGTCGGCCACTGTTACCGCAGGATCGTCTTCCAATTCAACTGCACCTTTGCGGCGATGGAGAAACCGCACTATCTGATCATAAAGGGGCTCGCCATATAGCTGGCCATAAACGTCATCAATGCAATATGTTATGGTTTCAAGTGACCGGTCAGGAAAATATTTATTATCAGTGGTCCCATATTGATCGGTAAACTTAAGATAAGCACGACGATCACCGTTAATATAAGGTGTAAAGTCGTGGGGATTGACGGCTTTATCGGTTTGGGAATCGTATCCGTACCAGCGCAATAACTGCCAGCGCGTCCTTCGAACCAGCATATGTACCAGAAGGTCAGAAAGCCGCCTCTCACCATCTTCGACACGGCCAAAGTACTTGCGCAAATTACGAGGTTCGACAGGTATGCGGGTTATTTCCTCGTGATGGAATAATTTTATCTGATTGTAGACGTCCCAGGAAGATTTATTATATGGGGTAGCAGTGAGCAACAGCACCTTGCGGTCAGCACCCTCGCCAAGGTAATCGCTGAGAACACGATAACGCTGGCTGTCATCGTAACGGAAGTTATGACTCTCATCAATAAGCACAAAACGGCAATCCTGGGCGGCATCTTCATCAAGCGCACCTATTGCGCCCTCATGCTTGTTATCCGGCTCTTTGAGCCTACTCATGGGAACAATCTCGGCATTGAGATGCCAGGTGCTGTTGTACTTCTTCCACATAGCTTCCAATGAATGTGGGCAGATGATGAGCGGCCGCCTTCGCTCAGATTCATAATAAAACCTGGCAACAGCGGCGCCGATGAAGGTCTTGCCTACGCCAACAACATCAGCCGCGAAGGCGCCACCGTACTGGTCAACCATGCGGATGCCCTGCGTGACGGCCACTTTCTGGTAAGGAGCAAGTGGAATATCGCCGGGAAGGATTACGCGAGAAGAGTCACCTTCTATCCGGCTGCGTACCAATTCGAAGAGCATCTTAAGATAAACATCATACGGACGGGCCAGGGCCATTGCCCAACTCTGGTTTAGCTCCTGCATCAATTCGGCTGAAAATGGTTTGGCCTCATCCCAGAGGTGACCGAACCAAATACAAAGGTCACGATGCATACCTTCACTGGTGATTACATTGGCGTTATCGTCTACCTGGACGTTCAGCTCAGTATTGGTGGATAAGCCAGGCCCGGTCAGGTTGCTGGAGCCGATAATGCCGATACCGAAAGAATTGGGTTGCGGCTGGCGATAATCAAAAATATATGATTTGGCATGGTGGATAGAGCGTGTGAATACGCGAACCTCGACTTGACCGGAAGCGATAAGGTAGACCAGGGATGCTATGGTCTTTTCCTCCTGGTCGCCTGGCTGAAGTTCGCTGATCTGCTGACGTATGGCCCCCACGGTATCATCGATGGCACGAGAGGCTGTGCCGAACCGCTGATTACGCAATTGTTCCTCGATAAGCTCAAGACGGCGGTAACCAAGTATAATCTGCTCCACTGTCTCGCGATTCGTGACCGAACCGATAAGCAGGTAGAGCTTATCCAATGACTTCAAATCGTCGACTATAGCATTAAACCCGGAGAGAAAGAAATAGCCCACGGCAAAGCGACCCTGACAAGCGTGCGGAAGAACCGTCTTCATGGCGTCAACGAGTTTAACTGATTGATTATCTATGAGCTGGTCAGCCATCCCACTTATCTCCTTTCACACCGCCCCAAATATCCTTTCCCGCCCAGACATATTTACCGGGTGAGGCTGTGACCGCGCGGAAGCGTTCCCTGGGGACGCCGTTGGGCAAGTGTTTTTCTTCGTCAATGCCTCTTAATTTTATATGCTTCTTCTTGAACTCTACCCGGTTATCGGGCACTGTCTCCTCTTCAATAATGCGCTTAAGGTGTTTGGTAAAATTGCCATTATCAGCATCACGTTTGTAAGCGACATCACCGAGTGAGCCGCCTATTTCAAGAGCAACCTCGTAAGCACTCTGAACACGCCGATCCTGATGCAATTCTGAAGACCAGATATCGATATCAACTGGACCACCTTTAAATTTATGTTCAAGTAATCCTTCAGCCTTCTCGCAGAGCCACCACTCATAAGCTTTCAGGAAATCCCTATCGTCGAAAGGCGGCTCCCAGCGCCGTTTATAGGCGGGCTGCTCAACTTCCCTAATAAGATCATTGTCCGCAATGGCCTGCATACGAGCTTCCCAGAGCTTTCGCTGCTCAACCGGCCAATGCGCCGGCACTGGCTGATTATTCAAAATAAGGCTGAACGGTCGCTGGGCACGGTCAATGGGCAGGGGCTTTTCCGTACCAGACAAATTGACGGCAGGATGGTCAATGGGCAGCAAATTGTAGGCTCCGTAAATAAGCCAGTCCATTTCCTCCTGCAGGGCAATCATCTGCTTACGAGTTTCATCCATCTTCTTGAGTGCGGACTGCCAAGCAGAGTGCAGACTTACAGAAGTATCCCACGATAAATTTAGAGATGAATCAGGTCGCTGATAACCACGAATCTCTACATACCAGTCTGTGTAGGCTTCACCTGGTCGTTCAAATAACTTTCGTGGTTGCAGATCTGAAATAATGATGCCCAACCCTGAGCATTTCTTAGACAGAAACGATGCACGCTTTGAAATAACTTTATTTTCAAGTAATACAGCGGGGATTGGAAGCTGATCAACCTTGCCACCTGCATAATCAAATCTATCTCGTTCTTCTACCGCACCTGCCCCCTTGTTATAACAAATCTGTTTTAAATAATATAATGACGATGACGAGTTTAATAATGAAAGCAAAGGATTGATAATTAAATTTTCTTTGAATGAGATTAATTGCACGCTATGCTTTATGACTGACTGCTGAGGGCAATCCAAACAGTGCATATGAGTAGCTATTTGACCGTATATAATTGATGGGCTCATATATTTTGATGTAGTTACTTGATGATAACCCCACCATGGTTTTCCTGTCTCAGCATATGTCAATGCTCCGAAATCCGCCCGATTAACTAAGGCAGGTTTAAATTTAGAAAAATATCTCTGTAGGTTGGATCCAAGAGTAATGATGGGGCTTAACAACCAGCTTTCATCATATGTAGCTATAGAAAGTCTAAATCTTTGTATACTCCAATCACGAATATTATCACCTTCTACTAACCACTTAGCAGAGTCAAACGTGGGAATCAGACGTCTGTATTGGTGCTCATCATTATTAAGCATGTCATCAGCGCCTATTATGCAAGCAAAACCGATATCCTCTTTAAGTAATTCATGTAAAAGATAGCCAGACTCTTGCATTTTCGATTTGAGATCAATACTTGCGGCGTTTAAGGACCACGGATGAAGTCGCGTAAATTTGGTTTCCCATACGGCATTTAGCACCCTATTACCTGCAAAGCTATTTTTCTCCCATCCACTCTCAATTTCTCGCCAGAGATCGGTTTCCTCAGCCTCCTGGTGAAGCTGGCCTTTTCCTAACCGCGTGCTACATAAAATAGTTTCTTTAGTGGGCTTACCTGTCTTGAAATCTGTATCGGTTACAGGTCCCTTTACGTCGGCGCCAATACCAGAACCCAATAAGATGCATGTAGGAGTACCATGCCCAGGGAATGCCAAACCCTGACAATCAATAACGTTTAATAATTCCAAACGAGTAAAAACCTGCTCGATGAGCGGTTTGCCAAAATCACGTGTTGCAAAAGCATTAGAAACGATGTAGCCAAACTGGCCTTTAAGGCGAAGTAGCTTGACCAATGCAAGTTCGGTAAAAGGAGCAAGCAAGTGATATTTCATATGACAACT
>CAZUXO010000008.1:0-3242 GCA_964624325.1 uncultured Dehalococcoidales bacterium | reverse complement strand
GCTGCACAGATGCCGAGACCTCCATCAAGGGCAAGACTATCGATGAAGCCAATGCCGAAGCTGCTGGAGCGGCTGCTGTGACCAAAGCAACCGCTTTGCCCAGCGTGAGCACCAATCCCGGCACTAAATGGAAGATAAATATAGCCAAAACCCTGGTAAAAAGAACTATTTTGGCTTGCAAGTAACCCGTTTGTAATCTCCAATATTCCGAGGCCGTGCTGGATTAAAACCCGGCATGGCCTCGGAGGCAGTACAACTATCAAGGCTAAAAATCTTCTGGTATCATTATGGAAATAGAATATATTCAGGTAGGTGAATATGCCCAATCTAGAGTTTGAAGTACCCTATAACAACGATCCTGAAACGCTTGAGGAAGTACTCAAGCTGAAGGAACTGAACGGCAATCGCATCAGAGAAGTGTATATGAACGCTCCTCAGCAATTTTCCGGCTCGGGCAGAGTGATGCCCGATACAAGCGTGGAACAGGTCGTGAATATTGTTGACCGGATTCATCAGAAAGGAGTCAGGGTCAATTTGCTATTCAATTCAACCTGCGAAGGAGCTGACTGGTATACTCCCGAGGTCATTAACTCCAAGATGGATTTTCTGAAGATGATGCACGAGAAACACGGGGTTGAGGTCGTGACCGTAGCCAATCCTATATATGTGAAAGAGATAAGGCAGCGCTTTGCCGATATAGAGATTTGTTCTTCGGTTCTGGCCGATATCGACTGTGTGCAGAAGGCCGTCATACACAGAAAGGCCGGAGCCGATGTGATTATCCCGGACATAAACATCAACCGCGATTTGAACCTGCTCCGGCAGATAAAGGAAGCTACCGGCGCACGCCTGAAACTGATGGCTAATGAAGGGTGCATACATCACTGCCCGTGGAGGAAATTCCAGTTCAATCATATTTCCCATCAACCGAAGGATTTGCTGATAACCGGAGATACGATGTTCAACGGCTGCCAGCAGGTTACGGCTGAAGACCCGAGCCAGATTCTCAAATCCTGCTGGGTGAGGCCGGAAGATGCCGGCAAGTATGAAGGAATAACCAATTACTTCAAGATAGTGGGCCGGGATAAGCCCAAAAGCCATGTTACCAGGACGGTCAGAGCCTATATGGAAGAGAGTTGGGATGGTGACCTGCTGGATATAATGTGCTCCAGCCTGAATACTTTCACCATGACCAGAGGTGTGTATCTGGATAACAAGAAATTGGATGCAGTGGCTTTTTTCAAGAAGGTTACTTCGTGTGGTCAGAAATGCGAAGGGTGTGATTATTGCGCTAAAGTTGCCGGTGATCTGGTCCAATACGGCAAGATGACAAGACAGAAGCTGGAGGATTTTGGGATGGCGGATGTGGCTGACAGGCTGGAGGACAAGTTTAAGGAGGAAGCCAATAATCGCTACTGATATCCGTATAACCGGCACTATCCGGGCAACGATCAAATTTGGGTCAAGGAGATAACCAGTGTCAGAAACATGGCGCCAGGAATATATAAAATTAACAGAGTATATTAGCAATCACCCGGAGATAGTCATAAACCGGGACGGTTTCTCTACGCCGGAAGAGAGCCGGGCAGGTTTCTATACCCTGTTCAATGCCGTATTAACGGCTCTTACCGGACAATTTTTCCAGGTGATTATTAAAGAGTCCGAGCCTCTGACAAAGACCTATGCGGCAGTGGCGGCAGAAACAAAAGCGCTATTCAGTATTGACAATGCTAAAGCGCTGGCAGAATTTTACAGGTTTCTGGACAACCCCGGGGCTACGATTGCCATGGCTGCGTTTAACCCGCTTTTTGACCGTCTTCAAGGCAAAGTCAGCGAGGATGTTTTTGAACAAACGGCGAAGCAGGCTATTGCATCCCTGTCTCATGATCTGCGGGCAACCGTCTACGAGAAATGGATAATGCTCTCACTGGTGAAACTGCTGCGTACAGATGAGATTTATGAATGTTCTCAGATAAGAGCACGGAATTTTAGGTTGGAGAAATTCATGCGTCTAGATAATCAGCATCCGGCTGTTTTCTCGGCGCCAGTGAAGACGAATCAACTTTCATGGGAATTTGACCGCGAGCCAATACTAACCCAGCCTGATTGCATATTGCGCGCATGCGCTGGGGGGAAACATAAATACGTTGCCATACGATCCAATTTCAGGATGGGCACTCACCGCGCCAAAACTTTTCCCGAGGGAGGCGAATGGGTTTCCGTAAGGGACAATTTCACACTGAACAGCGATATCATTTTAATCTACAGCAGCGATAATCTGACGGACTTCGCTCTGGTTGCAGAACGTGGCAAGGTATGCCGACCGGAGTTGGTCATCAAATACCTGGAAAACAATAGTGTGTACTCAGATCAATGGTTAGAGGATGCTCGAGAAGCTGATGCGATTCTCCAGCCGAATAGCGGATTCTTTATAGTCTCGAAAGCCCCGGTGGCGCTCTTGGAACAAGATAAGTTAGGAGATTATATCCACTTTCTTGAGGTTGGTTTCGATCAATCGAAGTTAGCCCCCATAATTGATGCCCTGCTAACCCACGAGAGCGCCTTAAACGCACAAAGCGCAGACACTCCAAGCGTGCCATAAGAATGAGGGTTGAATTGAGCTATGAATATTGCTAAATTACGTCCATGGATATATCGGATATTGGTGGCAGCGGTAGCAGGACTTATAATCTATTCCTTCATCACACCTTGGTGGACCTTAAATGTCCAAATCGACCCAGACACCGGAGCTATGCCGCAAATTCCGGATGTCGTCAGAATCTACGCTTATGGCCTGCGCAGCGATTTGACCCAGAATGAGTACATGGTTGAATCGTTCCTTACACCGCCCTATCAGACGACTCTGGCTTTTGTATTCCTCGGCGTCAGCATGGCTTTGATTTTACTCAGCACGTGGCTCAAGGGCAGGAAAAGTCAATTGTTGCTGGGTTTCTTCGGTTTGGTCTATATCGGGTATGGTCTCGGGTTTTTCCTGATGCTCAAGAAGGGCTTAAGTGAAATGAGTGGAATTGTGTACCCAATGCAGGGGCAATTTTATATACAGTCGTCGCTTATCACCACCGATTTAAGACCTGCCTATTTTTACTTATTCATTGCGGGGGCGGCTCTTATATTGCTGGCATTGTTGCGTAACGTTATCGCTCCTTCTTTCAAGTCGTGAATGGCCGTTTTTAACGTGGTAGGTTGTATCTACGAGCGGCGGCATCCGGTGCTCCGGCATG
>CAZUXO010000007.1:0-3211 GCA_964624325.1 uncultured Dehalococcoidales bacterium | reverse complement strand
CCCGTTTAAAATGGTCGATATCCAGCATAAGCAAAGAGAGAGGTTTTCCGGATCTGCCCGATAGCTTTATCTCTCTGGCTGCCAATGCCTCGAGATGGCGTCGATTGGAAAGTCCGGTTAAAGGATCGATCGTTGATAGTTTTTCCACCACCTGGTAGAGCCGTGCGTTTTCAAGCGTTATCGCAGTTTCGTCAGCCAGCGCCTGAGCGAGATTTGCGAGGGCAGTGGTATATTCATTGGGCTTATCGCTTTCCAGCAAGACGAATCCTATACACGTTCCTCTCGTAGTGAGTGACAGACCCATAAGCGAAGCAGTTGTTTCACTAACCCCGATGCTTGTGAGTTCGGTATGTGTTGTAGCATCACCAGTTACAAAGGGATAATGAAGTGACTCGAGGAGCCTCAGTTTTGCTGACCGGTCAATTCTTTCATAATGAATATCTTTCACGGGATTTTCGTCAGTGCCTATCAAATCGTAATATTCATCAGAGAAAAATAACGTTATTCTGGGGTTCAGGATAATCTGGTTAAGGAACTTTTGGAAAAGAGAGAGGATATCCTGTATGTTCAGTTTGCTGGAGAGCGCTGTCAATGCCCGTAATAGCAGTTCGGTAGACTGTTTAGCCAGTTGTTCAGCTGCGAAAACCCGATTTAGTTCCTGCCCCTTGAGGAAAAGTTCACGGCTTCTTTCTTCGGCTATTTGCTCAGCCTGTCCCAGGGCTTTTAGAGACCTTTCATAGCGTCGGGTTAATAGCTCGAAATCTCCATTCATACAGGGCAGTATCCCTTCTTGCACAGCCTGAAAACTACCGAGGGAGGGGTTTCACCTGTTTGAGTGCGCTGCAGGTCGTATTCTTCGTGGAAATGTTCTATGCAACCCGTTATCAAGCCCTCGGCGAGGTCGGGCAGGTTACGGGCGGACTGATATTTCATTATCAGCGTACCCGGATTCGGTGATGTACATGAGAATGTGGGCAATTCTGCCTCAGGGAAAAGTTTCTTCACCTCGAGGTGGACATAACTTTGGACATGAGGTAAAAAGGCGATACTTGAGTTAATGCCTTCAAAAAACTGGGGGAACTTGGTCACGAAAAACCCGAAAAGATGTTTGCCGTAGTCTTTCAGGAGTTGCGAAGGGGTCACGTCTGTCAATCTGGATAAATTGCCCACCAGGGTTTCCATTTCCTTAGGACTATAAGTGCCAACCGATGTATATACGCCCTGGGAAGGCAAATCCGAAATCTCCAGCAATTTTTCGCTGGTTTGAATCGAATACTTATCTTCAACCATGCGCAGGAATTCTACGAATACTACGCCTTTCATAAATCGTCCTCCTCAGTAATGTTCCATGTGACAGGGTTTTTTCAGGCTAACCACCGGCTATCTGAAGGAATAACCCCAAGTCAGCCAATCCGATTTGCTAGTGACGATCATACCACTCACCTTTCTTCCGAAGGGTATCAACTATTGCCCACAACCAGACTGACATCGGAAGGATATAGGCCGAAGCTATCACCACATCGTCGGGCAACCACGAAAGATTCGAGATATAAAAGACCAAAAAGATGGCTGCAATAAGACCAGGCAGACCGCTAAGCAGCAACCCGAGCCAGAATTTCCATCCATCTCTCTTATAAGTGTATAACCATGTCCCAAAAGTAAGAAATACTGCCAGGAGAATAGAAACTATCTTGTTTTTTTGCGATGTTGATTGTTGACCGGGGAGAATCTGACGTTTGTAGGCCCAATATGGATTCACCTGAACTTCAACAGGAGTTCCGCATGAAATACAGAACCCTTCTTTTTGAGACGTCTGATT
Source organism: uncultured Dehalococcoidales bacterium (assembly GCA_964624325.1). Classification (GTDB taxonomy): domain Bacteria; phylum Chloroflexota; class Dehalococcoidia; order Dehalococcoidales; family UBA1222; genus SURF-27. Next base: position 1,392 of record CAZUXO010000007.1, on the reverse strand, counting down.
ACCACAGTTTTGGCAGAAGGTCATCGTATTTTCTCCTCAACTGGCAATGAAATAGATTACGTTGATAATCTATTCTCGAATTCAAGGATTGTCAATGCCTTTGTTCAGCAACCTTTTTCACATCCCGGCGTTATATAGGTTGAAAATACTAAAATATTTACCAAGAGGTGGTGCTAAAAATGAATAAACGCTGGTTATCCCTTATATGTATTGTGTTGGTGCTTTTAACTGTATTGCCCAGCTTACCAGCCTGCCGCACACCACTCTATGCCGCGACGAGCTATATGGCAATAATACCCAAAGTATTGCAAAGCGGGCTGATGCAGCAGCTTTCGGTAGCCCTCATGAACGGGGATTATCTTGCCAGCGGTGATGTGGAGGTTACCTTGGTCAAAGACGGGAAGATTCTTGCCAGTGCAAAACAACATATCATTGGTAAGGATGTTGTGGATCTCAAACTGCCGCAACTAGCTTCGGGAGATTATGAAATCCGTGTCAGTGGCCCGGGTTTTGATCAAAAATCCAGCATTAAAATTGAAAGTTCAGGTCTCGTATTTCTGGAAACAGATAAGCCCATATACAAGCCAGGCCAGACGATTCATATCAGTGCCATATCTTTGAATGGCGACCTGAAGCCAATGAGCCAGAAGCTCAGCCTGGAAGCACTCGATGCCAAGGGTATCAAAATCTTCAAGCAAGAACTTGTCACCGACGAGTACGGTATGGCTTCAATCGATCTCCCGCTCTCCGAAGAGCCTAATCTGGGCACATGGAAGCTCAGTGCGGAGGGTGCAGACGGGACTAAAACCCAGCTTGACGTAGTAGTGGACAAGTATGTACTGCCGAAATATGAAGTTAAAGTCACCCTGCCTAAAGACTGGTTTTTAGCCAGTGACAAAGTTATCGGCAAAGTTGAGGGCATCTATAGCTTCGGTAAGCCGGTTCAGGGTGAACTCGAAATCGTGGCCCAGCGCTATGTGGGCACATGGCAAGAATATGCGCGTTTTACCAAAGATATAAACGGAAGCGTGGAGTTTCAGATCCCGGCGGTGGGATATGTGGCCGGAGTGCCGGCCAGCGGTGGGCTGGGGAATGTGAATCTCCAGTTTACCATTCGCGAGCAGTCTACCGGCTACGAAGAGAAAACCACCAAACTCTTAACCGTGGCGTCTTCGCCCGTAACTTTGCAGCTAATCCCGGACAGTGTTTCTTTCAAGCCGGGGCTACCGCTAACCGTTCTGGTGTTGTCTCAGGACCCAGGCGGGAAGCCAGTAGCATCTTCTGTGGATGTGGACATAACCTATTTGAATAGCGATTTCAATCAGGAAGGCCATGAGACTAAAAAAATAAATACCACTGCAAATGGTATGGGAGTTTTGAGCCTGACGCCAC
>CAZUXO010000006.1:0-2513 GCA_964624325.1 uncultured Dehalococcoidales bacterium | reverse complement strand
CCCCAGAGTGTCTCCACGCGCTCACGAACGATAACCTCCAGTTCTCGGCGTACTTCATTATACTCACCCACTGGCTTTTGACCTTCCTTGCGCGCTGTTATAAAGATGGAAGAAGCCAAAGCGGATGCATTCATTGCAATCAGCCGACCACTCATTTCTGTTTCAAGCGGCCATGCCTCCTGTACGACAAAGCCGGTAGAACGCAGTGCCTCGACCAGTGTCTCCCAACCCTTGACCGTCTTATGGGCATAGACGAGAGTAAGAACGCCGCTAGGCTTGAGCACCCGATGCATCTCAGATAGCGATTTTTGCATCATCTCCTCGTAGAAGTGCCGCGCCTTATCTTTGCCGCCCTGCCTACAAGGATCGGCGATGATTTCACTGCGCTTGGGGGTTAGCTCGGAAGAAAAATGTTCGGGGTAGAGATACCCGACCGAACGCTTAAGCCAAACATAAAAGAAATCGGAAAGAACAGCGTATGAAACGTTATCGTAGTATGGCGGATCGGTGATTATTGCATCAAAAAAATCATTGGAAAATGGTAGTTCTGTCGCGTTCCCCCTCACCAAAATGCTTGTGTTATTTGGCATTGCGGATGTTTGATTTAATACTTTGTTAATAATGTCTAAAGCCCATATCCAAGACCATTTATCTGCAAAAGCATTCGCTTCTGCAAAATCCCAAACCATTGGCAGTGCTTGCCTGCCCATCGCCCCTGTAACACCTTCGTCGTCATTGCCCCATCGTGCCATGGAATTGTGGTATTCAACAATCTTATCTAATACTAACCCAAGCATCGTCACTACTATAGTGCTGTATGCGTTTCCATAGCCCGCACCAAGCATATCTTCATGTGCCCTGCGCACCCATTTTACGAAAGTAAGCATGGAAAGAAGCTGGCGTGGGGTAAACAGTTCTGACCATTTTGTTATGCCGAAACCGCGACCGGCAACCGTGGTTGGATCATTTGGATCCATCGGCTCATCCGGTGGGGTTAAACCCGTTTCCCTACAGAGCTTTTCGATCCGTTTGGCAATAACGGTATCAAGTGGCAATGCAACGTCAGGCAATTCATTGGCCGCTAAATAGACCTTGCCCTGACTACCGGGGTGTGTGCAGACTACCGCCATAAATTCCCTCGACATCCTGCCAGCCTGGGCTTCTTGCTTGACATAGTCACTATCTGCAACGGTGCCACAACGTGGACAGGCTGAATTTCCAGCCTTACCAAAGTCAGACGGATTAAAGCCGAAGGCATCTACAGCGGCGGCCTCAGTGCGATGCGAAGACCTGACCGCTTCAAACTGAAGGCGGCCGCCTTTGCCGGGGGTGATCTTGAGGGCGGTATAGCGTCCAACCTTCTTAGAGAGCCAAGTCTGGCGAACGAGGGGCACAGTTGCATTACAACCGCGACTGCTGCAACGAACAGTACGCGTCCACAGGTAAGCAACAGGAGTGAGGTAGCCGCCGGGCATAGTCAGCTCAGGCTGGCGGCGTTTGAACTCGCGTGATTTGAACTCAGTCTGTTTGTGCTTTTCCAGCGCCACAGGCGCTGCTCCCGGATCCGGAATGGGAGGATAGAGATCGGCAACCTCCTTTTTTACGTTCTCCAACACCCAGTTGCCCCACTTTTCCACCTCCTCAGCCAGACCCTTCCAGCGTAATGCCGAGTCCGGTTTGCCATATTTCTGAGGATAGACCAAATTGCAAAGCAAAATAAGGTAAGCGACCGGGTTCAATTCAAGAGCATGTGACTCGCAGCCAAGACGCAGCGCCTCCAGCGGGATGGATCCACCACCGGAGAAGCAGTCCAGCACCTTCGGTGGGCTATCTTCACCCGTACGCTGATGGTGCGCCTTCAGTATATTCTGGCAGGCCTCTTCGATGTTTTTGGGATTGACTGGATATTGGCATAATGATGACATGAACTTAGCTGCGTTGGCACGGGCAAGGCTGGCACGGTTCTTACCGTTGCCATTGGCAGGGGCATGAAAGTCGGCCGGGACCAGCGAGGCATAAACGGCAGCGCGGCAGGCCACTAGCGGACGCATTGCCCACCATTTATGAAGTGAATGCGGATGTCCGCCCGATCTGCCAAAACGTCCTTTCTTGTGGGATTGTTCATTATTGCATGAACGTGTAATTTCCTGAACAGGTATGAAATCCTCAATGAGCCTTTTATCATCCATGATTATCTTCCTTATATGAAACTTTGACGATTGCCTCAGCACCGATCTCCCAATGGCTGATCTGGCTAATAGGGCGAATATATGGGCCAAGGACATCGCCTGGATTGCACACACGCACCAATTCCCAGCCGGTGGCCAGCGGATCCCATACCACATACAGCCAGTAGGAATCACCGAGCTGGCGTGCCTTGCGCCACTCGTTCTCGGTGAGCCGCACTGGCGCTCCACGCTGTCGACCCTTGACCTCGATACGCCGTATATCACGCCTGCCGGTCTGTGGATCGGCCGGGCTTAATGAGCGGATATCAAAACCCACCTTCTGCA
>CAZUXO010000005.1:0-3094 GCA_964624325.1 uncultured Dehalococcoidales bacterium | reverse complement strand
CATTGAACCAAGAGGAGGAACATTTAGCTACCTCTTTGAATACGCCGGTACCGTTGGTTACACTATTGATCCCTACAGCGGGGTTTGGCAAGGCGTAGTCTTCGTTGTGAAATAACCAGCTATTATTCCACGGTACTGCTTTTATGCATGGCAATGGCATCAATAACAGGCTTTAGCTGATCAGTTTCATAGCCTGCAAACAGAAAGTGGATGTCAAGGGGTAATCCGGTAAATGGGTCGTCTGGCTTGTTCGCTTCTTCTGCCGGCGGTCCCGCTTGCTCTTTAGCGCTAGCCGCGGTCGGCGCTGGAGCCAGGTCTGGTTCCTGCTTCTTTACAGTTGGCTGGGGTAACGGCTCGCGGCAGACAACAAAGCTGCCCAGCCTGGGTTTCAGTATTTCATGATGGCGCTTTACACTCTCTACCCCGCCAGTTTTATACCAGTCCCTGGTCTCCATGACATCGATAATGATATCCGGGCAGGCGGTGTACAAATAATCACTCACCACGCGCAGTTCCTTGCCCTCCTCATGCAGGTAAATACCGATATCCGGCCACAGGTCGCCTATGCCGAATTTCTGGCGGATTTCTGCGATATTTAGCCATTCTATTTTCTTGCTTAACTCGTATCCCCGGCGATAAACTTCATGGAAATCGGTGCCGATGGCAGCAAAAATGTTCAACCCGCTGGAATGAAGAATGGCTTTAGGCACCAGTACCGGGTTATGCGGGCTGACATCCAGGCAGAGTAGTTCGCCCGGCGCCGTATCCGGCACTTCCTCTGTGTACCACCCGGGACGCGTGACTCCGGTGGAAAGGTCATACTCTGCCGTCTCGTCCGGCACCGGCACAAAATAGACCGCGTCCGGCTCCATGAGCCGCATCAGGGACAGCGTCGTCCAGTGCACGTAACCCTGATGCGGGAAAGTCTTGGCCGAATCCTTTAAAATATCAGCGGAAACGCGCTCAAAAGTCGCCAGGTCAGTTATCCCCTGAAGCAAACGAAACAGAGGGTCAAACAGCTCGCATATCAGCCCTTCCATCGGGTTCCGCAGAAACCGTTGGAGTTTGCCGTTTATCCTGGCCTCCTTCAGGTTCAGGCAGGCCAGGGTTTTCTCCTTTGCAGCGGTAAAGCTGGTGCTCAATAGAGAAGCCTCCGGCACCAGGGCAGGATACATCTCTTGGACATATTCTTCTCGCACCATGTCGAAAAGGCGGTAGAACTCAGAGCGTAGATCGTCAGGAATGATCATCGCGCGTTCATTTATGACTATGTCGGGATGCTTGGCCAAGTACCCCTTGAGATCATCGTAACTTTGACGCCAGCTGTCCATTACAACCTCCAGAAAATATTAGGCATTGCAGATTGTCGGCAGAAGAAATCCGCGTATGGACATTATACGATATATTGCCTCTTCATTTAAATCAAAACTCAGGAGAATGCGCTTCAGAGGCTTGAATAAAAAGAGCCCTCTTCATTACTGCCAGTCGGGTATTATGAAGAGGGCTGACTTGAGCCCATGCTCTTTAGTCTTCGGCCTCTGGATGCTCCAGAATCCACTGTTCGGTGTTGTACATCGAGGCTTCCCGCTCGTGAGCTAAATCTTCGCTGATCGGCGGAGGCAAAATCGGAACGATCCCGACACGCTGCACCTCGGAGAATGACTTCTTCATGTAGTTTAGCAGTGGCACGGAATTTAATGCCACGCTGCCTTTGCCGCCACATGCCATGCAGTCCGAGTCGCCCACGGCAATCTCGGCTGTTACCGATGTAGTCGTGGGGCTATTGAGGCCGATTATGAATTGGGTGGTGGTGAAAGTTTGTACCAGAGAGCTGGCTGGCACCTCCGCCAGAGTATATTGTGAGCTTAGGAGTTTGCTTGTTTTGTAGTCAACTAGTCCCAGCCGCACGTACCCGCTGGCATCCAGCAGCTTGCCGTTGTTTTGCAGTGTCAAAACCACATTGTAGGTATAGATTATATAATTCATACAACCCTCAATCGTGCCAACCGATTGCAGGGTAGAATCGACGCTGATTATAGCCACCTGGCCCATTCTGTTATTGTAGGCACTGCCGCTACCACCACATACCGGGCACGGCTCCTGAATAATGCCAAGCAGGAGCAGTAAAGGCACAACCGTGAAGAAGGCAATATACTTCTTCGGGATTTTGAACTTTACTTTAGACCATAAGGCCATAAAATTCACCTCCCGTGGGCAGCGCTCTTGGCCTCAATCGCAATTATATTATACCACATCCTTGCCCTGGATATGTAACCCGGGTCTCTTTTCAGGCTATGGCATTAGTCTGATAAATAGGAAGGAGCCTCTCTTCGAGAGAGGCTCCTTCTTCCAATCCTGGATTGATTCAACCCCCGGAAGGCTACTTGACGGCCAGTAGGGCCTTCTTCACGTAGACTTTGGTGATTTGAAGCTTGTACTTGTTGCTGGGGGTGCCGCTGGTGGCTGCCAGAGATACCGAGCCGGTGACCGCCGCATCGCCGGCCGCAGCCGCCGTGGTGGCATCGATAGCCTTGCCCTTGATGCTATCCTGGGAGGCCGTGGCTACTCTGGGCTGGCCGTAGACCCCGCCCAGCACAATGCTGGCGCTGGATACGGTACCGCCGGTCGAGGTGGCCATCACCGCGACGCTCACATTGGGGAAGTCAATGGCCTTGCGGAAGGCCCACTTCAGGTATGTGCTCTTGGTGCCGGCCGCCGGGGTGGGTACCTGGATTTCGGTGATCACTTCATCAGCGTCGAGTGCGTTGATTTGCTCTCGCCTGGCGTCGTTGACATTTGGAACGACGAAGAACTCGGCTGCTGCCCAGCCGGCGGGTTTCTTCGAGGTGATTATCTTGGCGTTCATAGCCACCAGTACCGGGGCGATATCCGAGGGGCAGGTAGCCACGCAGCCGTTGACGGCGCCGAATATGGAGTGGGTGGTGTTCACCCCCATCAGCGCGTAGCACAGGCCCGAGGAGTTCTTGCGCAGGCAGGGGAACTCGTTGTATTCGAATCTGAAGTACGGGCAGCGCACCCTCTGGCTTATATTGCCGCCGATGGTGCCTGTATTGCGCAGCTCTGGTGAGGCTAC
>CAZUXO010000004.1:0-4888 GCA_964624325.1 uncultured Dehalococcoidales bacterium | reverse complement strand
CCCGCACCCCCGACCTCCCCACGGCTCTGAACACTCTTTCCCTACACGACGTCTTCCGATCTCAACCACCATGTCGCCAGTACGCAATGTACCATCATGAACCAGTACTGTTGCCAACGGGCCTTTAGCTTTGTCCATGCGAGCTTCAATAACAACTCCCTTAGCTGTGATAGTTGGATCTGCACGCAAGTTTTCCATCTCAGCCACAAGGATAATGTTCTCTAACAGATTTTCTATCCCCAGTTTGGTCTTTGCAGAGGTAGGCACCGCAATTGTTTCGCCTCCCCATTCCTCCACAACAAGTCCGGCTTCAGCCAGTTGCTTTTTAACCACATCTGGATTAATACCAGGTTTGTCCATCTTGTTGATGGCCACGATAATGGGCACTCCAGCTGCCTTGGCGTGCGCAATTGCTTCAAGTGTCTGTGGCATGACTCCATCATCTGCAGCTACTACGAGTATGGTAATATCAGTCACCTGTGCGCCGCGAGCACGCATTGCGGTAAAAGCCTCGTGACCTGGCGTATCCAGAAACGTGATTCTCTGCCCTTTGAAATCCACTTGGTAGGCACCAATATGTTGGGTGATACCACCGGCCTCGCCCTCCATAACATTTGATTGGCGAATAGCATCCAAAATTCGCGTCTTGCCGTGGTCCACATGCCCCATGATGGTTACCACAGGAGGTCTGGGTTTCAGATTCCCCGATTCCTCAGTCATCTGCTGTTGTTTTTTGATTTCGGATATAACACTGGCTTTTCTGGCTTCTTGCGCCAGAGGATGGACATCGAAACCCATCCCCCCAGCCACCTTAGAAGCCATTTCATAGTCAATCACCTGGTTGATATTGGCCATCAAGCCCTGCCTCATCAACTGTTTGATTATGTCTACGGGAGTAGATTTCAGAGTGCCCGCCAACTGACGGACGCTCATAGTACGCGGCAATTCCAGCCTAGGCAACTCAATTCCAGCGGTAACCTGTTTTTCAACCTCTGCCACTAGCCACCCCCTATCAGGCTCCAGCCTTCGGCCAGCAGCCTCTCTCGCTCATCGGAAGCGATACTTGTTTTTAGCACATAATCCAGACGATTGCTTTTCAAACATTCCTTCCAGCAATCAGGTTTGGCACATAGGTAAGCCCCCCGCCCTGCCATACGACCATCTGGGTCAATCCCCACTTTTCCATCGGGGAGCCGCACAATCCGAGTCAACTCGCGTTTGGCCTTAACTTCCCGACAAGCCACACAGGTCCGCTGCGGGATTCGCCTATTAGACTTCGTCGTCTGTATCATAAATATCCGTACCGCGACGCGATTTCTTGAGGCGTATCCCGTCTTCGGCCGCTTCCTTACCAGTCTTCTTTTTCTTTTTCTTATCTTTACCAGCCTCAGGGGCAACTGCCGGTGTAATAATATCTTCTGCGAAACGTAATCCTTTAGCTGGCCTGGATGGAACCACACTTCCAACGCCAATCACCTCTGGTATGGTCTGCACAACTGTAGCTGACTGTTCCTGAGCGACTTCCGTCTTTTCAGCGGCCGCTTTGGCAGCCCTAACCGCCTCAACCTCGGCTTTTTCCTTTTCTGCATCGGTGGCGCTCTTAATATCGATGCGCCAACCTGTCAGTTTAACAGCCAGGCGCACGTTTTGTCCTTCCTTGCCGATGGCTAACGAAAGCATCCTATCCGGGATGACAGCAATAGCCGATTCACGTTTTTCGTCAACTTTTACTGCTACGACTTGCGCGGGTGAAAGGGCGTTTGATATAAAGATGGCAGGGTCGGAATTCCAGTTGACCACATCAATTTTCTCACCGCTCATCTCGCTCACGATGTTCTGGATTCTAATACCGCGTAGCCCGACACAGCACCCTACGGCATCCACACCTTCTTGTTTGGCGGACACCGCCACTTTACTGCGGAAACCCGCTTCCCTGGCGACAGCTTTTATCTCCACCGTACCGCTAAATATCTCCGGCACTTCCAATTCCAAAAGTCGCCTTAGCAGGTTTGGATGGGAACGCGATACAATAAGCATCGGTCCCCTGGCAGACTGTGCTACCTCTACCAGATACACTCGAAGCCTTTGCCCCACTCTGTAGTGTTCGCTTGGAGACTGCTCAGTGGAGGGCATTACTGCCTCGGTACGGCCAAGGTCAATGAATACCTGCTTAGGCTCAATCCTGCGCACTACTCCGGAAACTATATCACCTGCTTTTCCGGAAAACTCGTCGAAAATAGCACTATGCTCAGCTTCGTGAAGTCGCTGCAAAATAACTTGTTTAGCTGTCTGGGCTGCTATGCGACCGGCATTCTGTGGCGTGGATTCCACATTCAGAACATCGTCGACCTTGGCGTCTTTTTTAAACTTTTTGGCTTCCGCAAGTGAGATCTCAGCTCGTAAATCAGTTACCTGTTTTACAACCATCTTTTCAGCCCATACCTCGACCTTACCTGTAGTCGAACTAATCTTAACTGAAACCACCTGGTTTGGCGCAAAATTATTTTTGCGGTAAGCGGATGCCAGCGCTGATTCAACAGCCGCCAGTACCACCTCTTTTGAGAGACCCTTCTCCGCCGATAATTGTGTGATGGCTAGTAAGAAATCGCTTTTCATTCCTGTACCAGACCTCCCGCTTCTCTGTCTGCCATACAACAAAAAAGTGGGCTTGAACCCACTTCCATACCATTCTTATACTACTTTGACTATAGCACAGAACGATATCATATGCAATAGTTACCCTGTTATCTGTTATCCTGTAACTATTATATCATTATAAAGCTATATCGTTATTATCAAATGATGTTTCACTATTCTAACATGCTTTTTTTATAATGGAGCCCAGGAATGGCTGAATGCACCAAGTTCTTCGATAGGATACGACACTAATTGGCGTTTGACACATCAGCCTTATCTCGTTAACATGGAGCCTAATTATGCTAGCCAAGGTTATTAGTTGCGCCCTGATAGGGCTGGAAGGCGCCCTTGTCGAGGTTGAAGTCGATATCGCGTCGGGTTTACCAAATTTTTTTGTGGTCGGCCTGCCTGACGATGCTGTGCGTGAAGCCCGTGAGCGTGTCCGTGCAGCTGTGAGAAACTCCGGTTTCACATTTCCAATGCGGCGTATTATAGTCAACCTGGCTCCTGCGGACCTCAAGAAAGAAGGCCCAGCTTATGACCTTCCGATAGCCGTTGGCGTGCTCCTAAGCTCGGGGCAACTTGAAGCAGATATTTCAAATACTCTTTTCTTAGGTGAGCTTTCGCTGGACGGGACACTGCGCCACACCAGTGGCATACTTCCCATGGTAGCGCTGGCAAAGCAGATGGGGTTGTCCAATGTTATTGTACCAGAGACAGACGCCAGAGAGGCCTCTCTTGTCGGGGGCGTTAGAATTATCCCACTGTCTTCTTTGAGTCAAGTTGCGGCTTTCCTTCGTGGAGAATTTTCGCCTGTTGCTCCGGTGCTGGAGACTCCCTCCCTCCAGTCAGAAGAATTATCCAACTTAGACCTTGCGTATATCAAGGGACAGGAGCACGTGAAACGCGCACTTGAAGTTGCCGCCGCCGGAGGTCACAACATGGTTATGAGCGGCCCGCCCGGCAGCGGTAAAACTTTACTAGCACGGGCGTTACCCTCAATTCTGCCTCAGTTAACGGATTCTGAAGCACTTGAAGTTACCAAAATTTACAGTATAAGCGGGCTATTGCCGTCCGATACGCCCATGATGCACCGACGCCCTTTTCGGGCTCCGCATTATACGATCTCCAACGCCGGTCTGGTAGGAGGAGGCCACTATCCAAGACCGGGCGAGATCAGCCTTAGTCATCGGGGTGTGCTCTTTTTAGACGAGTTGCCGGAATTCGGCCACTCTGTTTTGGAGGTATTGCGCCAGCCGCTGGAAGACAAGTTAGTGACCATATCTCGGGCCAAGGGCAGTGTCACTTTTCCCGCCAACTTCATGCTAATCGGAGCCATGAACCCTTGCCCTTGTGGATATTATGGTGATTCACTCAGGCCATGTACGTGCGCACCCGGTTTGGTTTCGCGCTATCAGAAACGTATCAGTGGTCCATTCCTAGACAGGATAGATATCTTTGTCGAGGTGCCGCATATCGCTTATGACAAACTATCCGACAGCCGCCTGGGAGAACCCTCTTCAAAAGTACAACGACGAGTAACCGAGGCCAGAGGGATACAACAGAAGCGTTTTGCTGGAAGCAAGCTGGTTTGCAACGCTGAGATGACACCTGCGGAAGTGAGAGCTTTCTGCAACACCAACGATTCAGCTCAGAGTCTGCTTAAGGCGGCGATGAACCAGATGCACCTCTCGGCGCGTGCATTCCACCGCATCTTAAAGCTGGCACGAACGATTTCAGACATGGAACAGGGTGAAACCATCTGCGCCCAGCATATCGCTGAAGCTATTCAGTACCGTCCGAGGCGCATAGTATGATTAATGGTGGGATCAATGTCGTCAAGTCCTCCGGCGAGCACGAACCCTTCTCAGAGGCCAAGCTCAGGCGCTCGTTACAAAGTGCACACGCTGCTCCTGAATTGGTGAAACAGGCAGTGCAGCAAGTGCGCGGCGAGTTGAGATACGGCATCCCGACATCGGGAATATACCGCTGTGCCTTTGCCTTACTAAAAAAGCGGTACCGCGCGCAGGCAGCGCGTTACAGCCTCAAGAAAGCCACAATGGACCTAAGGCCGACAGGCCATCATTTTGAAAAACTGGTGGGGGAGACGCTGAAGTCCCAGGGATTAATGGTGGCAAATGAAGTGCAGGCGGGTCACGGTGAGCACTTCGAGGAAGCCTGGCTGGTGACCAATACCAAACTCACATCCGATGCCATACAGTACTCGCGCTACGTGGGAATGCAGACTATC
>CAZUXO010000003.1:0-5834 GCA_964624325.1 uncultured Dehalococcoidales bacterium | reverse complement strand
TTATACAAGGACTGAGTCAACATATTTCCAGTTTTTTTTTTGCACTTGTATTTGACTCTATCAGAAACATGGCCATATTTTGGACAACAATATTTAGTAATATGTAAGAAACGATGAAAATATTAATTACCGGGGTATGCGGATTTGTTGGCAGCAGCCTGGCTAAAGCATGGATTGACGCTGACGATGACATAACAATCTACGGTCTGGACAATTTTATCCGACCCGGAAGCGAACATAATCGTAATCACCTTCAGAAGCTGGGAATAAAACTATTTCATGGAGATATCCGGATGGCTTCTGATTTCGATGCCCTCCCGGCAGTGGACTGGGTCATTGACGCCGCAGCCAGCCCCAGTGTCCTTGCAGGGGTAGATGGCACAACAAGCAGTCGCCAGCTTATCGAGCATAACCTTCTGGGAACGGTCAATATTTTGGAATACTGCAAGCGGCATCGCGCCGGGTTTATCATCCTGAGCACAAGCCGGGTTTATTCTATTGCGACTCTGGCTGCTATGGAAGTGGAAACGGTGGGTAGAGCTTTCCATCTTAAAAAAGAGCAGCAACTGCCGATCGGAATCAGCCCCACTGGTGTTCGTGAAGACTTCTCCACTGCATCACCAATCTCTCTTTATGGCAGTAGCAAACTGGCGTCTGAAGTGCTGGCCATGGAATACGGTGAATCTTTCGATTTTCCGGTCTGGATCAATCGTTGTGGTGTCATGGCCGGAGCCGGCCAATTCGGACGGGCCGACCAAGGTATATTTGCCTATTGGATCAATGCTTGGTTAAGGCGCCAACCGATCAGCTATATTGGCTTTGGAGGCAATGGTTATCAGGTGCGTGACTGCTTTCATCCTCGTGATCTCATTTCGCTCCTACAAAAGCAGACATCAACATCCGTTGCCAAAATAACTAGATTATTAAATTTAGGAGGCGGCTCAGAAAACGCCATGTCTTTGGCCGAGTTAAGCGATTGGTGCGCCAACCGTTTCGGCAACCATGCAGTTGGAAAAGTCCCGGAAATGCGTCGTTTCGATATTCCCTGGCTAATCATGGACTACTCGCTGGCCGCAGAGGTCTGGGGATGGTATCCTCAAACACCCTTGAATGCTATACTTGATGAGATCGCACACCATGCTGAACAGAATCCCAACTGGCTGGAAATATCTGGGGTCGGATGTTAGAAAATGATGGAAATGGAAATATCACCAAGACCATTGAAGCTTCTTTCGGTAGTAATCCCCGCCCGTGATGAGGAAGGATGCGTTTGTTCAACCGTAGAACATCTTCATTTAGAACTGCGACTTCATGGCGTTCCCCACGAGATTGTCGTCGTGGACGATGGCAGTTCGGATAGGACCTGGGACCTTCTCAAGGAACTATCGGTGCAGATGGCAGAGCTCAAACCAGTACAGAACACAGGGCCCAACGGATTCGGCTTAGCAATCATCTGCGGCTTGAATAATATCGATGGGGATGCAGCAGTGATCATGATGGCCGATGAGTCGGATGACTGTCGTGACGTCGTTCGATATTGGGAAGAATTGAATAAGGGATATGATTGCGTTTTTGGAAGTCGTTTCATTAAAGGGGGGGGGACAATTGACTACCCTTTGACAAAAATGATTCTAAATCGGTTGGCTAACAAGTTTTTGCAGTTACTGTTTCGCCTCAAGTTGAACGACACCACAAATGCCTTCAAGGCTTATCGCCGCGAGGTCATTGAAGGTAGCCGCCCACTGATTTCACACCACTTTAACCTCACCATCGAGTTGCCACTGAAAGCCATCGTTAGGGGTTTTTCCTGGTCCGTCATCCCAATTACCTGGCGTAACCGGAGAACAGGTCTCGCTAAGCTGAAAATAAAGGAGATGGGAAGTCGCTATTTATTTGTATGCCTTTATATTTGGCTTGAAAAACACCTTTCGCGTGGTGATTACAAGAAACATACGTGACAAGTGTTTTTTCTGAAATATATTGACGATATATGATAATGTTTCTGAATACATTTTTTACAGAGAGTAATCGATGGCTCCGCGTTTCTTTGTGGTTGGTTTTATTGTTAATTATTGTCACAGTATGGATAAGGACTGGACAACTGCCAGCAGCTGGTGCCGGTGACGAAGTATGGTTTTCCGAAAGTGGATATTACTTCTTAAAGGAAGGTACCTTAAGGCGGCCCATGCTCGCTGATGGTATGGGGAGTGCTTATCGCGATTTGTATTGCCCGTGGGTAGGCCTTGGACAGGCACTATCGTTTTCCGTGTTTGGTGTGAATCAGTTCGGCATGATGGCAATGTCCTCTGTAATTTTTACTGTAGTCCTAATGCTTGTATATAAAATTGTGCGCCGTTTGAGTGATCCATCCACTGCCTTGCTGGCAACAATTGGTTTTATAGCGCCCATGATTATTGAGCGAAATTTGCTACGAATTCGCCCCGAGTTATACACCCCTCTTTTCTTTCTATTATTTTTGCAAATCTGGTGGTGGTCTAACGAACATACTCCAGGGTTAGTACGCACTTTTGTGGCGATCTTATCGGGTGTTATGCTGGGTATGGCTTGCTTAGCTTATTACGGGCATGCTCCGTTTGTATTGTTCGCTGGAATGGTTTTTATTGTACCGAAAGCGCGCCGTGATTTTCCCATGTTTAGCGCCGCATTCGCCGGTGGATGCCTAGTTTTATTCGCATTTCTCGTTTGGATACATCCAGACTGGGAATTGTTTAAGATGCAGATCCTGGGGCTTGGAAAGTCATATTATTTCAATCAAGCTGGAATTTGCAATACGATGCAAACAATATTAACAGAAAGAAGTCTTCTGCGACAATGGGCAAACGCTGAAGTTGTTATTGCCTTGGTATTTACGGTTTTGACGACCATTATAGCCTTTAGGCATGGGCGAACAAGAGCGAAATTGGGGATGGCCGCATTCTGCCTACTTACCCCATTTTTATATTATGGAACACCTTTTACATTGGTAATTGGCGGAATTCTGTCATGGTTGCTAATCGCGGATTTGGCAGTAAATTCAGTTAGTCAATGGCCTAAGAGAGTTGCGCAACTCATCTTGATTTGTGGTGCATTGTTGGTTGTTGTAAAGGCTCTTGGTATGATTTATGTGCTGGTAAATGAGCACTATGAGCGTCAATATGGAACAGTAGCGCAGCAACTGAACGCGATTGTCGTTAAGCCAGGTAAAGTAGCAACCGGCCAAAGAGGCTGGTTGGCATTAAGACCTCGTTTGGAAGAAAACAGACTGCATTTTCTTGTACCGCCAAATTCAACCCAGTCCTTCGCAGGTCAGTCACTGATTCTATACGATACGATGCACTATGAAGAGTTTGATTATTTTATAATAGATTCTGCCTATATGGATTTGGTCATAGAGAATTACCCTATCGTCAAGCAGGGAATATCGACAGGGGATTTCGAAAAGGTAGCAGAAATAAACTCCAAAGAGCATGGAGCGGGAGGTCCTTATGGAATTATTGTGTTTGCCCGCAAAATGGCGAGAAAGTAAACCATTTGGTATCATAATGCGCAACATTCAACGCAATTGTGAATTTTAGGTGGCGCAGGCAAGAAAAATGGCGGAGAAGAAGCATAGCGCGATATCGGACGGCAGGCGGGGAAAGATATCTTTACTGTGCGATTGCCTGAAAGAGTAAAAAAGCAATAAAGTTTCCCCCATTGTCAAGACAAAAAATTGAGTTGTATTTGGTGCATAGTCAGGTCGCCTGTTTATATCGCGGGCTCCCGGCGATGATTCAAGCCTTGACCGGAAACTTGCTAAACAAAGAAATTTCTCCTGAAATGATCAAAGCAGATGCGTGGGAGTGAATATGAAAAAAGAAAGCAATAAGAATATCCCCGTAGTGATTCTTTGTGGCGGTATGGGTACAAGATTATCAGAAATGACAGAAATGCGCCCGAAGCCAATGGTGGAAATCGGTGGACAGCCTATATTGTGGCATATCATGAAGGGTTACGCCACATTTGGGTTTAATGAGTTCATTTTGGCCCTAGGTTACAAAGGCGAGTTCATCAAAGATTATTTTATAAATTATCGTTGTCGTTCTCTAAGCCTGACCGTGGAATTAAAAAGCGGCGAGATTTCACTACATGACGGCGAATGCGAGGACTGGACCGTGCATCTCCTGGATACGGGGCGCCACACCATGACCGGTGGGCGGGTTAAACAGGCCGCGCACCTGGTGGGTAACCGACCGTTTCTGCTCACATATGGCGACGGCGTATGTAACGTGAATATTCATGATCTGGTTGCCTTTCATAAGCACCATGGCAAGATAGCAACGGTAACCGCGGTGAGGCCACCGGCGCGATTCGGCGGTATATCTTTTAATGGCGAAATGGTGGCTTCTTTCGAGGAAAAACCGCAGATCGGCGAGGGTTGGATCAATGGTGGGTTCTTCTTACTTGAACCGGGTATTGTTGAATATATCAGCGGTAACGATACGCTCTGGGAACGGGAGCCTATGGAGAGGCTGGCCGCGGAAAATCAACTGGCCGCCTACCGTCACGACGGCTTCTGGCAGTGCATGGATACCCTGCGAGATGTGCAGTTGCTGGACAACTTGTGGCAGAACGGTATGGCTCCCTGGAAGATCTGGGCTTAGTGTCATCATGAATATCAGGATAAACGAAACGACTCTCCCCGGCTGTTTTTTGATCTCATTGCCGGAGCAGAAGGACAAACGGGGCAACTTCGTTAAAATTTTTCACGAGGAAACCTTCGGCGAAAAAGGGTTAGAAACGATTTTTCACGAGGAATATTATTCTTTTTCCCACCGGGGAGTTCTACGGGGCCTGCACTTTCAGGTTCCACCCCAGGAGCATGTAAAACTTGTTTACTGCATAGAGGGTGTTATTTTCGATGCCGTGGTCGATCTTCGCCGTAACTCACCGACCTTCGGCAAATTCAATACCTTTACACTGAATGGCGATGAAGCCAATTTGCTGTATATCCCCCCGGGGATGGCACACGGTTTTCTGGTGCAAAGCCAGTCGGCCCTTGTGCTTTACAAGGTTTCCACCGTATATTCTCCAGCTCACGATACGGGAATCCTCTGGAACTCCGCAGGTATCCCCTGGCCCACTCAAAACCCCCTCGTTTCGGTCAGGGACGAAGCCTTTCCCGCCTTAGCCTGTTTTGAAAGCCCCTTCGTGTATAATCATGACATCTGACCGTTGCGCCTTCATTACGGGAGCCACCGGTTTCGTGGGTTCCCATCTGACCCGTCGGCTGGTGAGTAACGGATGGTCCGTTCACATCCTTGTTCGTCCACAGTCTGACTTGAAATTACTAAAAGATCTTGAAGGACAATTTCAACCGCATGTCCACAGTGGGGCTACGGAGCAGCTTTGTGAGATCTTGGCAGCTGCTAAACCGACCGTAGTTTTTCATCTCGCCTCCCTTTGCCTTGTGCACCATGACATCAAGGACATTTTACCTCTTGTTGAGAGTAATCTGGCCTTTCCTACACAGCTCTTGGAGGCCATGGCCAAGAATGGACTTACTCGGCTGATTAACACAGGCACATCATGGCAACATTTCGAAAACAGTGGTAATAGCCCCGTAAATCTTTACGCTGCAACCAAACAGGCGTTTGAGGATATCATACAGTATTACGTGGATACGGCGGACCTGAGGGCTGTGACCTTGAAACTCTACGATACCTACGGGCCAGATGACCCACGCTACAAGTTGATCAATCTGCTGCTGAATACTGCCCGAACAGACCAACCACTGATGATGAGTGCAGGGGAACAACTCATTCATCTTGTTCATGTGGCAGATGTGATCAATG
>CAZUXO010000002.1:0-4956 GCA_964624325.1 uncultured Dehalococcoidales bacterium | reverse complement strand
CGTCTTTGGGTTTTCCCGACCACATCGTGCCGATGCCATTCGGCCAACCGATCACGCGGAGTGTTCCATCAGGAGATGCCAGTAGGTTTGGGTTGCTTCCACCGCTAACATCTTGTGCAATAACCGCCCAGGTACCATTCGATTGTCTTTGAGACAATTGCCATATCATACTTGTTTCGCTACTACCTTCGACTAAATATACAGTGAAAACACCATCTTGCGTACGAACAATTCTGGTCTGTTGCCCACCCTTAGGATTAACAGCAGCTGCATTGTGCGCCACAATTTCTATTTTTGTCTGACGGGCAAAGGGTTCAGTTGCCAAACGTGGGATCACCGTATACTGGCCGCCTTTATCTTGGACATTAACAAAATATGTGCCAGGTTCATTCTTGATAGTAGTGAACGCCGCCATCTTGATTTCACCCGCCTTAAGCGTTACCTCCATCTTATTCGAACCCTTGGCTCCTCCTGAACTCTTATAGTTGAAGACCACCGTGTAATTGCCCTCGGTTCCGACGGTATTGCTCACCTGGATTGAGTAGGTTACCTGTTCGCCTATCATAACTGCCGTTGGGGTGATAGTTAACTCGCCCAAGACGAAGCTAGCAGGCTTTAGGGGTACCGTAGGCTTTGGTGTGGTGGTAGAAGTCTGGCTCGGTGTCAGCATTGTGGTTGTTGGAGTCGAGGTCTGTGTAGAAGTTGAAATCGAGCTCTTTGTAGGTGTGGAAGTCGAGCTTTGTATAAGTGTCGGAGTAGTGTCTGGTCCCGAGGTGAGTGAAGTTGATGGTGTTGGCATTGGCGTTTCGCTGACTGTTTCTGTTATTGCCTGAGTGGCCGCCTTTTCTGTCGCCCTACACGCCATTAAAAAGGCTATTGAGCCGATAGCAGCACCGCTCGCCAACAATCCGGCATCTACCAGAAACTCTCGTCTTGATATGCCTTTGGAGCGCTTTCCCCTTTCCCCCATTGTTAACCTCAGCCTTCAGAAAGTATGCTTGGCTTTCTCCAAAACTTTACGGGCCATTTCAGCAGCTTACTACGGCACCCCAGGTTTGACAGAACTGATCGACTGATTATTAAGGAGCACCGCAATGCTGGCAGTAGGGTACTCTTTTCACATTATCATATACCGTTCTGGCCCCAAGAGCTAGCACCGTTCGGAGAAAGAATTGTATGGCTCAATAACTTGAGTAAAAAGTTTCTTACAGGGTCGTAATCTTCAACAAAGACTAGGAATAAAACTTGGTGGATATTTTTACTCGGCTGAGAAACGATGCCCATGTACATGCCAACATGTGAAATAATCTTCATCGATGGGATTTGGGGCCTGTTATCCGGGAAGACTCATTTCGGTATATCGAAATGGTGGAGCTGAGGTATCAATAGAACCTTTGAAATGATGTTCAGTCTCGCATAGAAAATTCCTCATTTACGAACGACGAAAAGCGCAGAACTGATATGTAACATCTCGTGGTAGACGATAGAGCATCAATTCGGCGGTGTAATATCTGGAATACGGATTGGTGTCCTGGATTGTCTTTCTATCTTAATCCATGGAGTCAGTATTTTGCTGTTCAGGGAGCACATTCGTGCCAGACAATGAAATATTGCTTAGGGGTGTTATAATTTGGTAACTTCTTATGAGGAATGAAATGAGTACCGAAAGCAAAAACATCCTAGACCGACCACCCAAGAATATCCCATACACTTCAAAATTTGCTTATACTTTAATGATTGGTAACAGAACTCCCGTGGTGTCACCGGGAGAAAAAATAGAATTGGAAATATATTTTTCAGGGTGGGGTATTCCAGAAAAAGTAAAACTACAATGTAATTTCTCGTTCCCCGAACTCATCGACCTTCACAATCCAGGGAATCTTTCCTATTGCATAAAACTTGCCCAAGATTCAAAAACGGAGCAACTTAGTCCAGTTGCAGGAACCCCATTTATAACTAATGTCAAGATAGATTATTATGGTTTCACAAGCATCGTTAATCCAGCTTATTTCTTTCGGCTACCAATGGATAAAATGCCGGATAATGGTTTCCCTCGCATAATGGCCGAAAGTGCTTGGGATACGCACCCGCCACTCCTTGTTCAATTAAACACCTCACCCAAAGCACCCAGCGGAGATTATTACATATCTTTGGTGTTCACGTATGGTAATTCTGAAAACATCTTGCAAGATAGCCAGACCACCCAAATCCATGTCAACAGTTGGTGGGAACGTAACCAAGGCTGGGTATCCTTTTTAGGTATCCTTATTGCCTTGCTATCATTAATCGTAACAGCCATATTTAGCGTCATCCAACTCGTGTGAACTGCTAGACTTGAAGCCTTGTGGGAAAAACGGTAATTTTGTACCTGGTTTCAATCACACCCAAGAATAAAACGGCAGGGTATTCGCATGGAATGGCAAGTATCACAATGATACCAGCTGTTAAATCCCATCGATAAAAAGGTCCGCTCTATTTTACGCATCTAGCCCCGTGCCTGGGCCCTCGTCAGTACAAAGGAAGCCTTTTTGATTTTGCCCGGGCATAGATTATCTCCTCACTTTAAGGAGTCAGCCCTGCGGGCGCTTGAAGATATAGCTAATGGCCTCGTACCGGCTCTTGATCTGCAGTTTGGAATAAATATTGTTGATGTAGTTTTTAACGGTTTTTTCTTCGATACTAAGAGCGGAAGCAATTTCCTGGTTGGTCTTGCCTTGCGCAATCAGGTCTATGACCTCTTTTTCGCGAGCGGTAAGCGGTTCCATGCTTTCAAGTTCCGAGATATTTTGAGTTTTAATCTCTTGGGTAATACGTTCGCGCTCCATCAGTCGGGCATTCTCAGCTTGATAGCGCTCGCTTTCTCTGCGCTGATGCCGCCACTCGTTTACGACGAAACCCAACACCAAGGCTACCAAGGACATCAAAAAACTCCAGTAGACGAATCCGGTATAGCTGAAACGTACCCCAAATTCGATGCGCCGGAACTCATATGCGGCAAAAAGGCCTCCGATAAAACAGATCGCCATGCCCAGACTGCCGACCAACCCGAATCGCAAGGCACCTTCGACGATCACGTAGATGAATGAGGCGTAAGCCGCTGTATAAAAATCGTTGACGAAGAAGAAGATGATCCACCACGCAAAGAAGGCGTCAGCCAAAAGCGTTGCGATTCCCAGCATGCGTTGGGTTTGTAGTGTCCTAATCTGGACATTTAGGATGGTTGCCCCGGCATTCGCTACCCCAAGGGTTACACCGGCCCAAAACATAGCGACGTGGGAAAGCGGATTGTGCTGCAAATTCATGACAAAGATGACCGGCACCCATAACCAGCGGATGGCAATAAACACCCACTCCAACCTCTTGCTTTCTTTGAGATAACGGGTGGGTTGGTCGAACGCGGTGGCAGGTGAAAGATAGGCCATGAATTGTCTGAATATCAACCTAATTTTCATTTATTTTAAAGTTTTTAGGCTTAAATGGGGTCCTAAGACCCTACCACTTTCAGTTGCCCCTATTATAACATTAGTGACGAATGTAGGAGGTCGAGCCACATGATATTTGTACAGATACTGATCTACCTGGCCATCTTATCGCCTTTTTACCTCGTCCCCATTTTCGGCATCTACTTATTATTAAGATCTAAAGGCGTGCCTGGTCGTTGGCGCGCATTTTTGAGCATCTTTATTTTCGGAATCACTCTCGGGCTCCTGTCCTCGCTCTCGTTGAACGCAAAAGAGGGAATGTACAACTTTAATTTCATGGGCATGAGTGTTGGCGAAGCGATATATTCTTATGCCATCCAACACATCGGTGATCCTCACTCCTCTTACGCGCACTATACAATCCCCTGGATTTTGCGTATTCCACAAGGATATTTTCTTCCTACTGCGTTAATATGGGGGTTTCTCGGCGGAATTGTGCAAATCGTCTATAACATATGGAAAAAACCATTGAAGGCGCAAAGCAGCACAACGCGAATTGCCATTTTATCCGCAGTAACTCTGCTATTCTTATCATTAGGGACCATATTCATACTCCAAAGCAATTACCAAAATAATGGCCCGACCGAACCTACCGGCGTACCCATCTCGGTTCTCACGTATCCGCAACCAACGTACCCCAACCCTACAAGTTTTCGCGCCGAGAACCTTATTCTATCCAAACAAATTGTACGTGCTGGCGAGCCATTTTTGGTATCAGTCACAATTATTAATACCGGCATGGCAGAAGGCATGGCGGCAGACACACTCAAAGTAGACGGAAAACCCACGAGCACTCAAAAAGTAGCTCTGGCATCTGGAGAGAACAGGGTAGTCAAATTCAGTGTAAGCGCACCGAAAACAGGAACCTACATGCTCAGCATCGGGGACCAAAGTGCGCAATTCAATGTACTACCAAGTCCATAAGCTACCTTCTAGTCATAGAATAGATGGTTCGTTCATTCATTCCGTCTGCGTCTCTGCCGATACCATTCCACGAAACCAGTCTTCTTAAGATTGTTCCCGCAGATGTATCTCAGCGCGTTATGCGCTTCATCATCTAGCAAGGTGTAACCCACCCGCAGTTGGGCTAGGAGCAACTTGCCAGGTGTTCCGGCCTTCTTAATACGATCCATTACGTCCCCGTAGATATCCTTTGCCTTACAGAATGAGGCCTCGCTGCTTACAGGTCCTTTTCCCTCTTAATATAGCCTTTGTTCTGGCAATCCGTTGTCCATCCAGTTAATACTCCCATATACCCACATTTGGGACACTACAATGCCCGTGCAGGGATGGCTGGTGCTGGACGCGTGGGTTTAGTCACCGGGTGAACACCCTGTGAATAACCACAAACATTGACCCACTAAAAGGCCAAATCGCCAGAAACATTGACCCGTCATCGCCACTAACATTGACCCACCCGGAAAAGCCGATAGATTACCATTGTCGCAAGTTAAAAATAAGGAGCGGCAATGGC
>CAZUXO010000001.1:0-11099 GCA_964624325.1 uncultured Dehalococcoidales bacterium | reverse complement strand
ACGGTACCGAAGAGGAACCCCAATCCCACCGTAACGATTAAAAATACAACTCTCTCAGCAGTCTAGGATGTTCGCAATTCAGATAGATAAGCTCCGGCACGGAATGGCAGACATCTAGAAAAACCACAACGGCGCGATAGTTGCCTTGGCTGCGCTGTGCTAAAGCCGAAGCGCCCCACGTACCCGTACGCGGGCGTAACGAATGATATCTAGGTATCGTCAACTCGAGGGTAGCTTGGCAATCTCGTTCCCCCGTCGTTGTCATGCTGGAGGCCACTGAGGGTGGCTGAAGCATTTTGGGAGGGGCCATCTTCTCTCCCTTTGGCGAAAGGGAGATTAAGAGGGATTTCCCCTCTGTCATTTAAAGCTGAATGCTGAAAGCTGGTGATGAGCTGTCTTTGCCCGGGTTCGCACAACAAAGGTTATGATTATTTGGAGTGGGGCTCAGAAATAATAGGATTCATCCAACCTGTGACACAGATATCGTATTATAGTGGCAGCGTTGTCGATATACACAGTGTAATATTGGAACCATTAGAGAGCTTCACAATTGTATCCGGAATATTATTCGCTAAACCTCGATTTTCACCAGTTCCTCTTCCCCTTTGACTTCCACCGGTGTTGCTAGATTCGAGCAATCGCAAGAAATAGGCGCAGCAACACAATAGTCATCCAACTAAGTGGATTTGTAAGCCGATTAGTCGTATGACTTATGTAATTAAATATGTTATACTGTGAGTATTGCAGATACAGGGGGTGCGGCGATGTTCAGGCAGGCAATCAATGATTTGATCAGATGGAAAGATTCACGATCAAGAAAACCACTGATAATCCGTGGAGCCAGGCAGGTTGGGAAAACATGGCTCATGCGAGAATTCGGCAAGACTCACTACGACAACGTGGCCTATATCAATATGGACAACAACGAGAGGATGCAAGCGCTATTCAGCGGCAACCTGGATATAAGCCGAATCATAATAGCTCTTCAAATCGAGTCCGGCGCTGCCATTCAACCCGGAACAACGTTAATTATATTCGACGAAGTGCAGGAAGTACCGCTGGCCCTGAGTTCGCTTAAGTACTTTTATGAGGACGCACCGCAATATCATGTCGTGGCTGCCGGCTCGCTGCTCGGGGTTGCGCTCCATCCGGGCACATCATTTCCGGTAGGAAAGGTGGATGTTCTGAACCTGTACCCGCTTGATTTTTTGGAATTTGCCGCTGCACTCGGGAAGCACGACCTGGCGGAACTTGTCCGGCAGATGGATTTTGAACTGATCAGAAGCTTCAAAGGGATGTATGCAGATCTTTTGAAGCAATACTATTTTACAGGCGGCTTGCCGGAAGCAGTGGTAACGCTGGTGAATACTCATGACTACAACATGGTACGGGAAGTACATAACAAATTGCTGACGGCTTACGAGGCGGATTTCTCCAAGCATGCCCCCAATGAAGCGGTCCCGCGCATCAGAATGCTGTGGAGGTCCCTCCCGGTACAGTTAGCCAGGGAAAACCGAAAATTCGTTTACGGGCTGATAAGACAGGGGGCCAGAGCCAGAGAATATGAACTTGCTTTGACCTGGCTTATAGACTGCGGTCTGGTGTACAAAATCGGGCGGGTAACCAAACCCGGAATCCCTCTGGCGGCTTATCAGGACCTGCATGCTTTTAAGTTGTTTTTGTTTGACACGGGCCTGCTGGGCGCCATGAGCGGACTTGATTTAAAATCGCTGCTTGAAGGCAATAAGGTCTTTGAGGAATTCAAGGGAGCCTTGACAGAGCAATATGTTGCTCAGCATCTGATCGCAGCCAGCGGTATGATCCCGTTTTACTGGTCTGTAGATACCGGAACCGCTGAAATCGATTTTGTCATTCAGTACGAGGGAAACATAGTTCCGATTGAGGTTAAGGCAGCAGAAAACTTGCAGGCAAAAAGCTTAAAAAGCTACCGCCAGAAATTCGCGCCTGAGATTGCCGTACGTACGTCGATGTCGGATTTCAGGCAGGAAAAAGGGCTTATCGATGTCCCCTTATATGCCATCGGTATTCTGGTTGAATTACTGAAGACCCTCGAGTGAACCTAGATGCAGTGAGTTTGCGCCAAATGCAGCCCACAGTTGCTCGGGTTTGAACAACAAAGGTTCTGAAGCCAGGTTTCCGTGAATGCCATTTGATTATGGGCGATAGGTTGCTTCGCTCCTGCGCACCAATTGCAGAATCAAGACTGAATTGTCCTCGGCGTATACTAACCTGGCGAGTCACGCTATATCCATATCTCAACAGCATTGCCTGGACGCTTACATTCAACTGACAAAAGATACTACCTGTGGTATCATATATTCATGAAAGGTAATGAGAACTTAGTAAACAAATTCCTCAATGACACAACCCATATCACCGTTGAGGATTGCGATAAACTTCTCATTGATCATGGCTACAGCCTGCATAAGAGCGGCGGTAGCCACAGAGTATATCATTAGAAAGGTGACACCCCGATGATAGTAGTAACACCCAAAAGCACAAAATACGTCAAGTCGGGATACGTGAAAATGCTAAACAAAAACTAAATCTGGAGGGCTAATATGCCGACTAAAACAGAACGGAAACCCCTTGAATTTTATCTGGGGCTTAAATATCCTATAACAATAATCCCAGACGTGTCTGGTGGTTACGTCGCTGAAATTGAAGATCTACTAGGATGTATGACTCAAGGTGAAACATTGGAAGAAACCTTCGGCAATATGGAAGAAGCTCGTCGCTTGTGGATTGAATCTGCTTATGAAGATAAGCAAGATATTCCAGTCCCGAAAGCCGATGAAGAATACAGTGGTAAATTTCTTATCCGTACTCCGAAAAGCCTGCATCGCAAGCTTTACCGTGTGGCCAGCGAAGAAGGTGTAAGTCTCAATCAATTCCTAGTATCTACCCTTGCACAAGCTGTTGGATATATCGAAGCCCGGCAGAAAAGTAAAACGCAATCATCAAATAGGAAAACTAAAGCACAGGTGATATAGAAACCGGGATTAACTTTTCATACTAAATACCCCGAAAGGTTGGGGAAGTTTATCATCACATGAACGACCAACTGATAAAGGATCCTCCATGATTACCTATACCTGATGTCGGTAGGTTGTTCCGCTTCTACGTACCAATTGCAGAATCACGACTGAATTGTCCTTGTCGTAGACTTCATAGACGACACGGTAACTGCCTACCCTGATCCGGTAAACTCTGTCTTCGCCCTTTATCTTTCTAACCCCTTCAGGACGGGGATTGTCGGCTAAGGTATTAACAGCGTTCCGTAAACGTTCAAAGTCTTGCCTTCTTATACGGCCTTTGAGTTTTTCCAGATCGCGGTCAGCGGCCGGTGAAATCTCAAGTCTATACACGATTTGTCTCAGTAGCCTCTTCACGACGACCTACTGATTCTTCTATCTCTCGCTCGGCTTCAGCCCAGGGACGGCCACTTTTCACTTTCCACTCAGTACGTGCAGCTGCAATAACGGGCAGCAGTTCGGCATCTTCACGATTTTCCAACAATTCCCGTACCGCCTCAGCAACGATGTCGCTCGCTGCTATGTGCCTTCTAACCGCCTCCACTTTTAGTTCTGTATAGAGATCCTCATCGTGAAATACCACTGTCATCTTTCTTTTCATGCCACATCTCCATCTATCCGTACATACTTCCATACGTATCATAATTTTTGTGCTTGCTCGATGTCAAGTATGTTACGCCCTGTTGGATGGCTTTCAGTATTATTCCAACGCGAGGCTATATTTTAAGGCTTGATTTACCTCAACCATTTTAATCATGGAGAGACTGCCCACCCGTTCTCCGAGTTTGCTTTTTGGGACCCACATTATCCTTCCCAGATCTACCGCGCCACCATGCGCCAGTGCGCTTTCATTTGGCTTGAATTTCACGATCAAAGGCAAATCAGGTTTATCGGCATCGGTAATATAAGCCACGATGGTGCTATTAGCCCACTCATTGCCTGTATCGTTTTGAATAATCAAAGCCGGGTGTGGGACTATACCCGCTCCCCAATCAATGAAATATATCTCTCCCCGCTTCACTATCCGTGGTTTACTCATTTAGTCTTTCCACGAATTAGTAATTTCAGGAAGTTTCTCTATGAATTTTTCGCCGAAAGCCTTATGCTCCTGGTCCATCTCCTGGTAATACTTTATCAAACTCTTTTTCTTTTCCTGGGCAATGATGTCTTTGATACATAGTGATAATAACTGGCTTTTCTTTATTTTCCGCTCCCTGGCGATACGGCTGACTTCATTTGCCAGTTCAGTCGGCATACTAATGGTGACCCTGGTGGTATTCACAACCATAATGCACCTCTATATTTCATACTTTTAGTATGATTATAATAGCATTTGTCAACCTTGCTGTCTATGACGGCCAGTCCAGGGTTCTTCAACTACTCAAAGCCTGCACAGGGCACATTCACAAGCTCTCAGTGTAAACTCCGCCAAACGGGGAGGTGAAAGAGGGATTTCCCCCTCGTCATTGCGAGCGTCTGCCTCAGGCGGACCGAAGCAATCTCTATAAAACATCGTTGTCATGCTGGAGGCCAGGGTGGCTGGCCGAAGCATCTGGGGCGGGGCAGAGGTATTTCCCCCATATCCTTGCCCTTGGCTCTCTCCTTAGAAAGGGGAGACTGTCCGCCCCGCGGACTGAGTAGGATTTCCCCCTGTCCTTGCCCGGGTTCGCATAACGAAGGTTACGAATAAAATGCCATTGAAGGTTGTTCTGCCATCAGAATGCCGGTAGAACAAATCTGAGCCTTTGCTGCATGACCGCAAGCATACAAACAGGGGTTAGACGGGAATATCACTATACATTACACTATGAAACAGTGGCCGCCGCTCCCTTTTTAATACTTAATTCAGGTTTTCGCCGTTCCAGTAATAGCGCGGTATACTTGTTGAGGCTCATCTTATAGGCGGCTGCCTCTTGTGCAAGGCTGGCGTGCAGGTAGGGATCTATGCGTATATTGATATTCCCACTGTATTCACTCTGAGGCTCAGGGATAGTTATGCCATCCCTGAGATATGACGTGATGGTCATCTTCATGTGAGTATTGAGGCACTCCAGAGCTCCTGTAGCTGTTTCTCCATCTCCCAGAAGGTGGGGTATTTCTAGGACCCGTGCGATATAACAGGTTCCCCCCCGGTTGTCTTTTGTTTTCTTAACTACCACAGTATAGGGCAGGTTCATGTAATATTGTAGACTCTTTTCCATATAGTCCCTCCGGTTTATATGCTTTGATTGTCAATTATTCGCAGAAGTTCTTCAACATAGTGAAAATTCATGGGGTTTTGTCTGCGGTAAGCGTAACGCGTACTGCCGATGTTGGCAAGGCCGTGCTTGCCGCCATGTTCTACCTTGCCGTGTTTTTTAATGAGCCACTCAAAATCCTCGAGGCTTACGTCTTTGGTGTTTTGACGGATTTTCTGCTCTCTTTTATCGGTCTTGCTCATTGGTGTACCTGTGTAATATTCCCCAATACTACCATATATGGTAGTACATATCAACCACATATTTGCGGTAAAGCTCGGCAATCTTGGCGCTGAAAGCCGACCACCCGTGGCCTGTCATAGCGGGCGTCTGCCTCAGGCGGACCGAAGCAATCTCTATAAAGCGTCGTTGTCCATGCTGGAGGCCAGGGTGGCTGGCCGAAGCATCCGGGGCGGGGCTCTCCCTTTGGCGAAAGAGCCTGCCCTGAGTCCCAACAAGTCGGGCGAATGGGGAGACTGTCCGCGCCCCGCGGACTGAGTAGGATTTTCCCTATTTCCTGGCGCTGAATGCTGCAAGCTAACAGCTTATTTTACAAGCCATACTTATTAATCAGCGTAAGGAGTCCCTTTTTACCGATGCAACTCTGTTGTGTCCCTAAAATTGCCGCAAGCGTGCCCTCCGCGATTGGTGTACTTCGAGTGGGGACAATGGTGAGTAAGTGTCTGGGTCCCATGCGCTTGGTTAAACCTACGCCATGCGTTTTTTGCCCGCAATTTCTCCAGCCATCCTTTTCCAGCAGCCTTATTAACTGTTTGCCTGTGATAGCTGGTAATTTGCTATGTGGCATTTAGTTTTCACAAACGCCGGCTAAAGCAGGTAGTTGATGCACATGGGGACGAATATACACGTTTTCCGGAATGGGTATCTGTATTACTTCGCTGCTTGGTCTGATTACGTGTAATTGGATATTGTTTTCCTTGAAAAAACGCTCCCTCTCCCCTAGTTGATCAAGGCAGTCGAGATGCAGGAGTACAAGTTCATTTAACTGTTTCTCAACCTCATGTAACGAGCGGTGAAATGTGGAAGTCCCTAATTCTTTACAAATGCCGACCCAACGCCGTCCTTCCTTATGAAATTCGTATGTTAAGGTGATATACCCTTTGGCTGCGCTCATTTTACCTCCTCACAATGCGATCCCATTGAATCTCGATAAAGCCAACACTATCCATTGCTTCGGGTGTCCTTAAAGCCAAAATGTACAAGATCCTTCTCCATCGTTTCGAAATGCAGAGCCACTGCTTCTTTGATGTTATCGTAAAGTTCGTCGAGGGTACGCCCCTGTGTGAATATATCCTGGCCGATGCCCCGCGCGCACCATGATTCGCCGTCATAATAGTTCTCTATTTTCACTAACATAAGCGATCCTCCATTGTTCAGATTATAGCACGATCGACTTACTCACCATACGGCTTGCGGCTTCTTTTATGGGCAGGATACCTGAAGTGCCGAAGAGCCGCATGGCGGTAATTCTAGGGAGTTGACCATACGTATATCAACTCCTCCCCCTTTGGCGAAAGGCCTGTCCTGAGCACAATCGCTCCGCTCAGGGTAAACTCCGCGTGGCAATCTCGTACTCCACTCGTTGTCATGCTGGAGGCCAGGGTGGCTGGCCGAAGCATCCGGTGGTGCTCTCCCTTTCTCAAAAGAGCCTGCCCTGAGTCCCAACAAGTCGGGCGAATGGGGAGACTGTCCGCCCGAGGCGGATTGAGTAGGATTTCCCCCCGTTGTAGCAAGGGGCACGATGCTCGTGCCTTTCTTTGGCAATCCCGTCCCCCATCGTTGTCATGCTGGAAGCCACAATGGGTGGCTGAAGCATCCGGGGCGGGGCAGAGGTATTTCCCCCTCTTTTCATATGTGTTAAAATAGGAGAGGTGCAAACTGAGGTGCAGCATGAAATTACCAGTTATGATCACGCAAGGCGAAGACGGTTATTATATCGTTGAAATACCCGTGATTCCCGGATGCATATCGCAAGGCAAAACCAAGAAAGAGGCACTGGCAAACATCAAAGAAGCTGCCCAGCTTTGTCTTGAGTGCATGGTTGAAGAGGGCTGGGAACTGCCCAAGGAATACAGTCTGGAACGGGTAGAAGTCGGCGTTTAATGCCGGAACTGCCTGTTATTTCCGGGGACAGGTGCATAGCTGCGCTGGTGCGGGCTGGTTATGCGATTGCCAGGACCAGAGGCAGCCATGTCAGGCTGCGTTGTGCCGGCCGGAAACCTGTTACAGTCCCCAGACACGACGAGCTTGACCGCGGCACATTGCGGAGCATCCTGCGCACCACCGGTTTGAGCATCGAAGAATTCAAGAAACTGCTGGATTAGCGCGCCACCTAATGGGGGTTCCCCGTGAGCACTCATCTGTCAGCCAGGGTGGAAGAGTCCGGCAATAACGGGGATAAAAACCAGAGTGCCGGTCAGGTCACGCGGCCGGTTCTGAGAAACCGCTTCATCTTGCCGCTGCGCCAGATGGCGTAACCGCACCAGAGCAGCAGGAGGAAGCCCAGCAATTCCACGATCAATTCCGTTGGGTTGGCGAATAAGCCGTTCAGCATCCCGGTGATCCAGGGTAAGAACCCCATCTGGTCTTTTGGGAAATGCACCCCGAAAACAGGCCAGAAGAGGGTTTGCGGCGCCCGCCACATCGAATCCAGCACCAGATGAACCAGCACGCCGAAACCGATGACCAGCAGCCAGTTTGATTTCCATCTCCGCTGGACAATCCGGCCGGCTACGGCAACGATTAGCAGGAAAAGCAGACTGTGGCTGAAGGCGCGCCCGGCGCCGATCGAGTCTTTGAGCAGCCACATGCACAGGGGTTTGTCAATCACATCCGGCAGGAGCGAGCCCAGTAAAAGAAACCGGATGTCGGCTGTGTGGCTGAGCCTCTGCAGGGAAGATAACAGGAAGCTGTTCAGGCGGTTTAGCCCGGGATCAGTCAAAGCCGGGCTACCGGCAGGGGGCAGCAATTGAGCGCCTGCCAGGGCAACCCCCAGAGTTATGCCGGTGTGGGCAAAGAGCAACATAGTTCTATCTACGCTACCACAAACGATGGGGTTGCTGTATCGCAGACGTGGGTCGGTAAAGGGTGATTAAAAGAAACCCTGTACGTTTACCCGGGAGCCGTTCAATCAGGTTATCGTTATTCAATTTTATCTCCACAAATTCTGGTCGTCTCCGCCTTTTGCCAGTTTACCGAGTAACGGCCAAGGATATAATCTACCCAGGCTAAAAGTATGATGACCTCGTGAAGCAGTACATAATACACCAAACCCGGTATCCTGCTTAACGATAAGGCAGAGGGTGCATATCCAGTCTCGGTATTGACCCTGCTGATCATCAGGTTTAAAACAATACCAGATACAGTAACAAATACCCCCGTAACCAAAACGAACATGGCCGCCATTGAATACTCGCGCAAAGCTAGCGTGGTAACCAACGCCGCTAAAGCCCCGATCAACAAGAAAGGGGAGAAAATTTGCAGGGATTTATGCGAGGGGAACACAACCCCGGAATATCTGTCCCTTGGGAACCAAAGGTATCTCTTATGCTTGAAAAAGCATTGTATGGTGCCGATAGCGGCTCTTTTCTTTTGCACGCATTGTTCTCTTACTGTAGTCGGTCCAGCTTCAAAAGCTATGGCACACGGCTCATAATCAATCTTATGGCCTTGCCTGCGAATCTGGATAGCCATATCCAAATCCTCTGAAAGCGACCTTTTATCCAGTTCTACCACATTCTTTCTCCAGGCATTTACTTCACCATGGAATAGACAGGCAGAACCAGATACTGATTCACCGCGGCGCATCAAAGACTCGAGGTTCCAGTAAAATGATGAGGCGCGGACTAGTTTATTATCGACATTCGACGGAACAAAGCGCCCCCCTGCTGCTCCAACCTTCGGGTTTTTAAAATGTGGCGCAATCTCTTTCAATACAATCTCACGGAAGACAGTATTGGCATCTGTCACCAGGATAATATCCCCTTTGGCGCGTGAAGAGCCAAAATTTATTGCTGAAGCTTTGCCCTTGCGCTCACCCTCATCCAGAACCACAACATTTGGGTTGACGGCCTCATAAGATTTAGCTGTTTCTAAGGTTCTATCCGTTGAACCGGAGTCAACGACTATTACTTCATATCTATCGACCGGGTAATCCTGCGCGAGTAGATTCTCGATTCGCAGCTTGATGCATTTCTCCTCGTTATAGGTGGGAACAACGATGGATATGAAAGGTTGGTATGAGTAATCTTTGCCCGGCAGTCCCCTATGGTATGTATATATAAATCCCATAAGTAGGGGATACCCCATAAATTGCCAGTATAGTAAGGCTGTGAAAAAGACCAACAAACCTAAGAATATGATAGACAGCATACTGTATCTCTCATAACATATATCTACTTGATCTACGACATTCTACTCGTTCGCTCGCATCACTTTCGGTTTGTTCCTGGCGATGCCAAAGTCTAATTCATGCCAGCGGATAAGAGCTATTATCTAGGAAGTTCTCATCTGTTTGCCGTAGCCCTCGCCCCCGATAAAGCGCGTGATCAAGATGACCAGCGCCAGTGAAAGTCCCATGCTGATAACCTGTGCCGCGCTCAGAGCGACGAAGTTCTTGGCGATATTGCGCACGTTGCTCATGGTTGAGTTAGTTTAGCACGCTTCCGCTGTCCTTGCGAACACATTCGTCCTTTCATCGAAGGACTCAGTGTACACTCCGCGTGGCAATCTCGTCTCCCCACCTGTTCAGTCGGTCAGGAGAGGCCGAGGTGTGCCCGACTGAACCCCAACCCCTTAACCATGGGTATCATCAACTCGTGGGCAAGAAAAAACCGAGGAATTCGTGAAATTCACTGCTGAGGCGTTTTATCGGAATTATTAACTACACCAGGTCTAAGACAAGTTTATCCCAACTGACGTTCCCACCCCATGCCAGTCGCTGGCACACCGCGCCGCACCTTATGTCTTAAAATTTGTCTCTAATTCCTTTGCCCTATTGACAGCCATATGGCAATGTTATACAGTCAAAAGGCGTCTGGGATCAGTCGCCAAGCGTCTCGTCTCGGGGCTTTTAGCCCTGAACCCAGTCGCTTTTTTATATTAACTCATAAGCCGGATACCACATCTATCGCCCCCCTCCTTGACATTGTCACAAATATTACCTATTATTTGTGACAGGAATTAGGTGTAAGATATGGCTGGTGACACGGCTAAAAGAATACTACAGAGAATCTATGGACAT
The DNA here is from genome assembly GCA_964624325.1 of uncultured Dehalococcoidales bacterium. Classification (GTDB taxonomy): domain Bacteria; phylum Chloroflexota; class Dehalococcoidia; order Dehalococcoidales; family UBA1222; genus SURF-27. The sequence goes on along the minus strand of CAZUXO010000001.1, from coordinate 543 downwards.
GGCAGAGGGTGGGTCTTTACCCCCAAAGACTTTCTGGACATGGCCGGTTATGCTGCCATGCGCCAGGCGCTCAGCCGTTTGAAGGAACAGGGAACCATCCGCCGCCTCATGCAGGGGCTCTATGATTATCCGTCTTTTAGCACCCTGCTCAACGCTCCTGCCAGTCCGGACCCGGATGCTATGGCGCGCGCTATAGCGCGGTCTAACGGGTGGACCATCCTGCCAACGAGTGATACTGCCTTGAATCTGTTAGGGCTGTCAACGCAGGTACCGGCTCAGTACCAATACTTCAGTGACGGCCCGTCGAAGCAATACGAATGGCAGGGCGGGACTCTTTCATTCAAGCACCGGACCAACAAGGAAACCACCATACTTTCACCTCGCACAGCGCTTCTGGTCCAGGCGCTGAAGAGTCTGGGTGAAAGCGGCATGGATACTTCCATTACTGCTGCTTTAAGGCAGAACTTTTCCACGCGGGAGCTTAACCTGGCGCTTAAAGAAGCGCGCTACGCCAAGATCGGAAGAGCACACGTCTGAACTCCA